>JAIQGD010000112.1 GCA_020072765.1 Terriglobia bacterium | reverse complement strand
TTCGTCTCTTGCTGAGACTGTGCCGCCGCGGACCGGTGCCATAGCCAGCCGGCCGCTCCCAGCGCGGCCAGCAAGACCGCGCTCACCACCAGCAGCAGCTTGCCGCGCTTTTTCGGCTTCGGCGCTTCGACCGGGACGACCGGTGTTTCTGTCGTGGACACAAGAAGACTCAAGCAATTGGAAAACCGAACACGACCGCGCCACCGCTGTTGCGTGCGCGCATCTGGTCCAGTGGCAACTGTCTGGATTCCGAGGACTTCTCGCGCCGGTCAGCGAAGGACGCGCTACGCACACCGCCATCCGCGCAGCACGAGCGCATTAGAATGTGAAAGCTCTCATGAAGGCCATCTCGCCTATGCGAGCGCGCTGCGGCTGTACCGCTTGCTGCCAGCGCGCCCGCCCAGCGCCCCGCCCTTCGCACGTTTACTGAATCAGATTGATGGTGGCCTGCGTAATCACGTTCAGCGTCGTCACCACTTTGGCATTCGCCTGATAACCGCTCTCCGCCACGATCAAATCCGCGAACTGCTGGGAGATGTCCACGTTGGATTGCTCGAGCGCTCCGCCGGAAAGCGTGCCTCGCCCTCCGGTCCCGGGGATGCCGATATTCGCGGCGCCCGACGAGAGCGTGGAAAGAAACTCATTCGACCCGTTGCGCGCCAATCCCTGATTGTTGGGAAACGTGGCGAGAAGGATCTGTCCGAGGGCCTGTGTCTGTCCGTTGCTGAATGTCCCCTGAATCGTGCCATCGGAGCCGATGCTATAGCTCACCAGTGATCCGCTGGCGAAACCGTTCTGCAGCGTCGTCGACGTGGCAGAAGCGGCGGCCACCTGAGTCAAAAGGCCGTTCTTGTTCGCATCGTACAGATTCCAGGCGAAGGTCAGCGTGCTGGCGCCGTCGGCCAGACCCGCGATGGCAATGCCGGTCAGATTCGCGTTCGGGGAGGTCAATTGGCCCGACCCGTTGAATACCAGGCCGTTGGGTGTCGCATTGCTGCTGCTGCCGCTCGCGATGACCACCGGCGCCGCGGCTCCTGTAATGTCCGCGGCTGGGATCGTCACCTTGTAGTCCCAGTTATTGGCGGCGGTCTTCGTGAATGTGAAGGTGAGGACATGCGCCGCGCCCAGCGAATCGTAGACCGTCAGCGCCGTGCTGAACGTGCCTCCCACCGCCGTGGCGGAATTCAAGTTCAAATTGAGTTCCGCAGTCGTCGTGGCCTTCGGCGGATTGATGAGCCCATTCGAGATCGTCAGCGGGCCGGGCGTCTGATTCGTATTGATCACGCCGTTCGCGGCCGCCAGGCCCTGGACAATCGCGCCGTCGGACGACACCAGGGTGCCGTCAGCCTCGATGGAAAGATTGCCGGCGCGGAAGAAGACCTCCTGCCCGTTATTCATGCCGATGAGAAAACCCGCTCCCTGTATGGCCACATCGGTGGGAACGCCGGTCGATTGGATATTGCCCTGCGTAAAATTCGCCGGGATCGAGCCCACAGCGGTGCCGACGCCAACTTGCACCGGGTTACCGTTCCCGCTCGTGCCGACCTGCTGGTAAAACAGGTCCTGAAACGACGCCCGCGCGCCCTTGTATGCGGTCGTGTTCAGATTGGCGAGATTGTTCGAAATGACGGAGAGATCCTGCGAACTGGCGTTCAAGCCGGACAGTGATGTGGAAAATGACGGCATGTCGTTCCTCCTAGGCTTGCGAGATGCTCGCAGCCTTGCCGCTCGTTTGCGACGCGGCAGGCTGCGGATTGTTTGGTGGTGCCGTTCCCGTCCCTCCGGAACCGGCCTGAGACAGCGTCTGATTGATGTCAATGAGCTGCTGGAGCTGGTTGAACTGGACCAGTTGCGTGACGAACGTCGTCGGATCGGCGGGGTTCAGCGGATCCTGCGCGCGCAACTGCGCGATCAGCAGTTGCAGGAACGAGGCTCCGGTCAGTTGGTTGCTGGGCGGCGACGTGGAGGATGACGCGCTCGCCGCGCCCGATGTCCCCGCAGTGGCGGCGTTCACCGCCGGGAAAACCAATGGACTCATGGCACTGATGGTCGACATTTCCGCTTCCCCTTTCTCTCGAAGTCGCTACACACGAATGCTCAACCGCCCGGCGCTACCATCAAAACTCAACGCCTCGCCGGAAACGGCCTGTAACTGTTCGGCTCGACTGGGGCCGGGCGCCTGCGCTGCCGGAAGGAAACTGGTGTAGGCCGCGGACGAGCCGTGCTGTTGCTGCTGCGCTTGCCCGCTCAGGTCCATGCGATTGCCCGTGGCGCCACTCAGCACGGAAATCTGCTCAACCTGCACGCTGCGTTCGGCCAGCGCGTGCTGGAGCGCGGGGAGTTCGTTGGCCAGCAATGCCTGGACGTCCGCGCGCTGCACGCCGATCGTCGCGGTCAGCGCGCTCTGGTGCACGACGGCGCGCACGTCAATCGCGCCCAGCAGATCGGTGTCCATCGCGATGTGCATTTCCGAGCCGCCCAGGCGCTGGTAAAGCTGGCTGGCGCGCACTATATCGCCCGGCGACGGCGGCGCCATTGGCGTTGGGAGGGGCGGCGACGCCGGTAGGAGGCTGGCGCTCAGAGGCCGAGCGCCGCTTGTCGTCGGCATGGTGCCTGTTGTCGCGCCGGCGGATAGTCCGGCCTGCGCCGCGAGATCCGCCGGCGTGTGCAGAGGCTTGCCACCGGGTGCCGAAACGGTCGTCGCCGCATTCACATCGGCCGTGGACCCGGGCACGGACCCCCTCGGATCACCGTGGTCGCTTGAACTCTGGAAATGACCCGGGCGGGATGCAAGCGTGACCGTCGCATCTGGTTGGGCACAATTCTGTGACAACGATGACTCCGAACCACTGTCATGGGCGGCGCCTTGTCCGGTCGTCGATCCGCCGGGCGAGCCAGGCGCTGACATCGCCGGCGTGACCTTTGCTGGCGCGGCGCCCGGCGGCGCCAGCCGAGACAGCATCTGTTCGATCATCCGTGCGCGATCACCGGGAGCAGGCGTGTCTGGCTGCGGGATGGCGCGCGAGGAAACCGTGTCGCTGATCTGTGTGTCGCCACTCGGCGACGGCTGGCCGGGAGCCGATGGAGGTGCAACCAGCGGCGAAGGCCCGTCGTTAACGTGAACTCCTGCGTCCGGTGCATTCTGAGGCGCTCCATTCGCTGATGCCACCGGATCAGCGGCATTTTGAGGCGCCGCGCTAGCGCAACCTGCGAGGCCTGCTGAGTCCTGGACCATTGGGCTTTTGACAGGCGCATGATCGGCCTCACTCTGCGGCGGCGCACTTGCCGGTGTGGCCATTCCGAAAGCCACCGCATCGAGAGGTGCACCCTGGTTTGACCACGCGCCAACTTTCAAGACCGCGCTTGCATCCTGGCCGGTGCTCGTCGAGTGCTTCGACGCGTCGTTTGGCTGCGCGGCCGGCTGTTCGCCGGAAACAAGTTGGTTGGCCATGCCAGGCACGGCCGGAAGCTGCTGCGCCAGCGGTGGGAGCGCCGGGCTCACCATCACGGACTTCGCAGAGCCTTCGGCGCTCGCGCTTCCCTGACGGGCGCCATCCGCAGCATTCCCGGTAACGGTTGAAGGCGTGCCCGCGCTGCCGTCCCCCTGCAGCCCGACCAACGGCAGCAATTCGGAGGCTAGCGCCGGCGCCAGTTGTTCGAGCACTTGAATTGCTGCGGACGAAGAGGTGCCATGCTTGGCTGCCGGTGGCGGCTCTGTGGGCGGCGATGGCTGCGGAACCACGATCGGCGAGAACACCGCCGGATTCGGCGCGGAGTCCAAAGATGCCGTGGAGTTGCTCGCCGTTCCCGGCGAATTCTTGCCGCCTAGCGAAGGTGAAGTCGCACGGCCCTGGCCGCCGCTTGGCGGGCCGCTTTTTGCCTTCGGCCCGGCCACGCGCAGGTCGGACAGCACCATTGCGAATGGTGTCGCAGGTCCGGCGGCGGGAGAAGCGGCGGCGCCCGGCAAACCCGGAGGCAGTGCGGCGCCGGCCGGCGCGGAGTTCGATGGCGGTACGATGTTCAGCATAGGCAGTCCATTGGTCATCGGAGGAAAGGCAAGCGCCCGGCCAAAGTCCAGCCGCCGCGCGCCCCGGACGCACAACGCCATCCTGTTGAAGAATCAGCGGATGCGAAACTGTGAAGATGAGGTGTGGCACGAGCGGTCGAATCGGACACTTCGAACCGGCAACGTTTGCCGGGTGGCGCGGCAAGAGTTATTCAGGAGAAGGTGCGCCGCGATGAATCAAGAACAGTTCGTCGAGCGCCTGCTGCTCGCGCCGCGCCTGCTGGCGGCGATACTCCTCCCACTTGCGCTGCCGGAGATTTTCCAGGATTTCGCGCTTCTGTCGCGCCGCATGATATGCCCGGCGCTGCACTTCCTGGGTTTTCCCCAGTTGCTCCAGCCGGCCCTCGAGTTCGCGCCTGTGATCGCCGCGCAGTCTTTCGCCGGCAAACTCGAAATGCAGTTCGGCGCCCGATAAGCCGCCCGCCAGCAGGGCGTGCATGCGCCGTCGCGCGGCCTCCGATTCCCGGTCGAGCGCCGCCAGTTCATTGCGCACGCGCACGATCATGGCGGCCACCGCCAGCAGGCGCAGGCGCTCGATTCGTTCGTGACTGGCGCGCAACCGCAGTACGGCCTGCAGTGAAAATCGGAATGCCATGTTCTTATCCCGGCAACGCGAGCAACTGCGCCCGCGCCTCCTCGACGCTGCACCGCTCATCCTTCTTCTGCCGGAGAAACGAGAGCAGCCCGGGCAACACTTCCAGAGCCTTGTCCAGCACGGCGTCGGTTCCCTTCTGATAGGCGCCCACGCGGATCAGATCCTCGGACGCGGTGTAGGCGGCGAGAAACTGCCGGAAGCGCTGGATCTTGTTCAGGTGCTCGGGGGTGCACACGGATTCCAGCAGGCGGCTGAGACTGTCGAGAACGGCAATGGGCGGATAATGATTCTGCGAGGTGAGCCGCCGATCGAGCACGATGTGGCCATCGAGCAGCGCGCGCACCGCGTCCACCAGCGGATCCTGCTGGTCGTCTCCTTCCATCAACAGGCTGTAGAACGCCGTGATGCTCCCGGCGCCGAAATGCCCGGCGCGTTCGATCAGTTGCGCGAGCAGGGAAAACACCGAGGGTGTGTATCCCTTCGCCGTGGGCGGCTCGCCGGCCGCCAGCCCGATCTCGCGCTGGGCCATGGCAAAGCGCGTCAGCGAATCCACGACGAGGAGCACATGGCGCTGGCGCGCGCAAAAATACTCGGCGATCGCCGTGGCCACCATCGCCGCGCGCAACCGCAGCAGCGGCGACTGGTCCGACGTCGCCACCACCACGATGGACCGCCGCAGTCCCTCTTCGCCCAGAGATTCCTCCAGGAACTCGCGAACTTCCCGCCCGCGTTCGCCCACCAGCGCCACCACGGTCAGATCCGCCGAAGTGCCGCGCGCCATCATCCCGACCAAAGTGCTCTTGCCCACGCCGCTGCCGCCGAAAATTCCCACGCGCTGGCCGCGCCCGCAGGTGAGCATGCCGTCGATGGCGCGGACTCCGCAACCTAGCGGCTCGCGGATCGGCGTGCGCTCCAGCGGTTGTGGCGGCGAACCATAGATCGGCCGGTAGTCAGGAGCGTGGTAGCCGCTCAAGGAATCGAGCGGCCGCCCGGTGGCGTCGATCACGCGTCCGATCAAGTGCTCGCCCACGGGGAGCACTGGCCGCAGCCCCGAGGTGATCACCCGGTCGCCAAACCGAATTCCGTCGGGCCGGTCCAGCGGCATCGAAAGCACCGTGCGGCCCCGAAAGCCGACCACTTCCCCCGGATGCGCCATGCCGTCCGCGCCCACAATCTCGCAACATTCGCCCACCGAACAAAACGGACCCTCGGATTCGACCAGGAACCCGACAGCCTTGGTCACGCGCCCGGTGGATCGCCAGGTGGAAATCCGGTCGAGGCGGCGGAAAAAGGGATCGAGCAGCTTCCCGCTTTCTTTCATCGGGGCGTGGGCCTTTGCGCGAGCAGATCGAATAGCCCCTGTTCGATCTCCTTGAGCTGCGTTTCCACGTTGAGTTCGGTGCACCCGAGTTCCGTTTCCAGCTTGCACTGGTTCTGTTCGAGCCCGGCGTCGCCCGACAGCTCGGGAATCAGGGTCAGTCCGGCATTCTGCGAAAAGTGGTCCTGCCAGGCGGAGATTTGCGAGGGATGCACGCGCAGCCGCACGTTCTTGCTCACGGCGATCTTTTCCAGAGCCACGCGAACCAGCCCGGTCAGCAGCAGCGGATCCACCTGCGCCTCGCGGCGCAGAATCTTACGCGCGACCGCCAGGGCCAGCGTCACCACTTCCGCTTCCACGTGGTGAAAGTAAATTTCCCGCTCGCGCCCAAACGCCCGCACCGCCTCCGC
This sequence comes from Terriglobia bacterium, assembly GCA_020072765.1. Classification (GTDB taxonomy): domain Bacteria; phylum Acidobacteriota; class Terriglobia; order Acidiferrales; family UBA7541; genus Palsa-295. Next base: position 1,925 of record JAIQGD010000112.1, on the reverse strand, counting down.
AATCGCCTCGCGCTGCTGGCCAGTCGCCGTCTCGGCTTCCGCGCGGCCGCGCGCCAGCCCTTCGCGGAAACCTTCTTCCCGCGCTTGTTTCTCCCGGACCTGCGCTCCCTCTTCCATCGCCGCCCTGTCCGGCGACGCAGCAGGCTCCAGCGTTGCGTCCTTCGGTGCCCGCCCGAATTGATCCCCCGCACCGGTGGCGCCGCGCGGCACCCATCCCGGCGCCGGCCGGTACTCGAACGGCTCGACGGACGCCGCAGCCGGCTCTTCCGGCAGCAGCCATTCAGACGACGAGGACTTCTTGCTGGTCATTGTGCAAGATGAGCTTTCCCTGGGTCTCCAGCGTGCGCGCCGCCTGCACGATTTCCTGCTGTGCCTGATTGACCGCCTGCGCCCGCACCGGCCCCAGCGTGTCCATGTCTTCCTTGAGCATTTCCACGGCCCGCGAAGACATCGTCTTAAAAATGTGATTCCTCAAATCCTCGCTGGCGCCTTTCAGCGCCAGGCCGAGCGTTCGTTTGTCGATGGCCGCCAGCAGATCGCGGATGCCCGCCTCGGGCACGCCGATCAAGTCGGCAAATGTGAACATGCTGTTCCGAATATTCAGCGCCAGGTGCGCGTCGTCGGCCTCGACAGTTTCCAGAATCGTCCGGCTGACCGTGGGATCGACGCGGTTCAGCAGTTCCGCCGCCGCCTTCACGCCCCCGTACGACCGGCGGACCTGATCGCCCAGCGCCATCACCTTGCGGTGCAGCACCAGAGAAATCTTCTGCACCATCTCCGGCGAAAACTGCTGCATGTCGGCCAGGCGCCGGATGGTCTGCCCTTGCAGCTTTTCTGGCAGGAGCACCAGGAGCGACGATGCCGCGCGCGTGCCCAGATGCGCCAGCACCATGGCGATCGTCTGCGGATGCTCGGCCTGCACGAACTTCACCAGTTGCTGGGGATCGGCTTTTTGCAGCATTTCAAAGTTCCGCACGGAGTCCTCATGCGGAGCCGACGCCTGCCCAATCAGGTCCCGCGCGTTCTCCTCACCCAGCGCGTGCGTCAGCAACTTGGCCGCCAGTTCGGGACCTCCTCCGGCCATGCTGTGCGGCGTCAGCGACAGCCGGTAGTATTCCCCCAGAACCTTGTCGGCCACCGCCGGAGAGACGCTGCTGACCCCGGAGATTTCATCGGTGATCTGCTGGAGTTCGCTGGCCGTCAGATGGCGGTAAATGGCCGAGGAAGCGTCCTCGCCCAGAAGAATGAGAAGGATGGCCGCCTTCTTCAAGCCGCTCATCTGCAACTCATCCATCAGCGGCTCCCTTCATGGATCCACGTACGGATCAGCTGGCTGGCGGAAATCGGTTCCTGCTTCACGCGATCCACCAGGTGCTTCTTCATTCGCACCACGCGCTCGACGTGAGAGTTCGTCTGGCTCAACTCCCGCTCCAGATCGGTTTGAAACAGCGCGCCCGTGCTGCTGTCCGGAGCTGCCGCCGTTCCTCCGGCATTCTGTGCGCCCGCCATGGCCGCCTGCGCACCCGCCAATGCCGCGGTCTTCCCACCCCCGAGCTGGAACGCGCCCAGCACACGATTCTTCACCGGGCGCAGCACCAGCGCATAGATCAGCAGGAACAACACCAGCAGCGCCAGATAACGGAACAGCCAGAGCCATTGCTCGGTGACCAGGCGAACGCGCTGCGTCACCGGCAGCGGCGCGGGCGTTTCCTTCGGAGGATTCAGGAACGAGATGTTCTGCACGGAAATCACATCGCCCCGCGCCGCGTCGAATCCCACCGCCGCACGGGCCAGATCCTCGATCTGCTTCATCTCTTCGGGCGTGCGCTTCCGCCGCGCTTCCTGCACCCTGCCTCTGGAATCGGGGGTCTGCACGATCGCGTCGTCCACCAGAACCGCCACGGCGATTTTTTGCACTCGTCCCG
>JAIQGD010000111.1 GCA_020072765.1 Terriglobia bacterium | reverse complement strand
CCCCGCCTTTTCTATCCGCAACACCCGTGGAAACAGAAAATGAGCCAAGTCGTTGAAAACAAAGACCCGCGCCCGGTTCTAACCGCAACACTTTTGCCCGTGTTGTGGCGCTCATTTCTGCCCGGCCCGCGATTGGCGGCCACGCGCTTGAATTGTTACAATACGCACGAAAGGTGACCTCCTAACGCTCATGGCTGCCCGCACACTGTACGAAAAAATCTGGGACGCGCACGTGGTCCGCGAAGAACCCGGCAAACCCTCGCTGATCTACATCGACCGGCACCTCATCCATGAAGGCACTTCCCCGCAGGCGTTCGCCGGGATCAAGGCCGCGGGCCGCAAGGTGCGCCGCCCCGATTTGACCTTCGCGGTGATGGACCACTCCGTCTCGACCAAGAACCGCGACGTCCCCGTGGCCGATCCCGACGCCGCCGCGCAGTTCGAAGCGCTGGCGCGCAATTGCCAGGAATACGGCGTCAACCTCTTCGACATGCGCAGCCGCAACCAGGGCATCGTGCACGTCATCGGCCCGGAACTTGGCATCACCCAGCCCGGCTGCACGATTGTCTGCGGCGACAGCCACACCTCGACGCACGGCGCCATGGGCGCGCTCGCTTTCGGGATCGGCACCAGCGAAGTCGAACACGTGCTGGCGACGCAATGCCTGACGCAGTTCAAGTCGAAGACGATGAAGATCGACGTGTCCGGCAGGCGCCCGCGCGGCGTCACGGCCAAGGACATCGTCCTCGCCATCATCGGCAAAATCGGCATTGGAGGCGGCACGGGCCACGTCGCCGAATTCACGGGCGAGGCGGTGCGCGGCCTTTCCATGGAAGGCCGCATGACCATGTGCAATATGACGATCGAGGGCGGCGCGCGTGCCGGAATGTTCGCGCCGGACGAAACCACCTTCGCGTATCTCGAAGGGCGCCCCTTCGCTCCCCGCGGAAAGGATTTTCAGGACGCCGTCGCATACTGGAAGACGCTGGCGAGCGATGCGGGCGCGAAGTACGACACCACGGTCACGCTGCGGGCCGAGGAGCTTGCGCCGATGGTCACCTGGGGCACCAATCCCGGGATGGTGGCGCAAGTGACCGGCCGCGTCCCCGACCCATCCTCGTTTTCCGATCCGGTGGACCGCAAGGCCGCCGAAAGCGCGCTCGTCTACATGGGACTGAAGCCGGGCACGCCGATCGAGGATATTTCCGTCGACCGCGTGTTCATCGGCTCGTGCACCAATTCGCGGATCGAGGACCTGCGCGCCGCCGCGCGCGTGGTGGCCGGAAAACACATTGCGAAATCGCTGAAGCAGGCGCTGGCCGTACCCGGCTCGCGTCTGGTAAAAGCGCAGGCCGAAAAAGAAGGCCTCGACAAGATTTTCCGCGATGCCGGATTCGAATGGCGCGACGCCGGGTGCAGCATGTGCATCGCCATGAACGACGACGTCCTGCTGAGCGGCGAGCGTTCCGCCAGCACGTCGAACCGCAATTTCGAAGAGCGTTCCGCCAGCACGTCGAACCGCAATTTCGAAGGCCGCCAGGGCAAGGGCAGCCGCACGCACCTGGTCGGCCCCGCGATGGCCGCGGCCGCCGCCATCGAAGGACATTTCGTCGACATCCGCAAGTGGGACGGCGCCGAAGGAGCTGAATAACCGTGAAACCTTTTACCAAGCACACCGGACTGGCGGCGCCGATGGACCGCGTCAACGTTGACACCGATCAAATGGTGCCGAAGCAATTTCTCAAGCTGCTGACGCGCGAGGGCTACGGCCGGATTTTGTTTTACGACTGGCGGTATCTGCCGGGCGAAAAACCGAATCCCGATTTCGTGCTCAACTTGCCGAGGTACAAAGGCGCCAGCGTGCTGCTGGCGCGCGCGAATTTCGGCTGCGGGTCGAGCCGCGAGCACGCGCCCTGGGCCATCCTCGACTACGGTTTCCGCGCCATCCTCGCGCCCAGCTACGCGGACATCTTCTACAACAACTGTTTCAAGAACGGCATCCTGCCGGTCACGCTTTCCAACGAGCAGATCGACGAACTCTTCAAACGCACCGAGCAAAACGTCGGCTACAGCGTCACCGTCGATCTGGAACAGCAGATCGTCACCGACAACAAGGGCCTGCGCTACTCCTTCGCCATCGACCCCTTCCGCCGCGAGTGCCTGCTCCAGGGCCTCGACGACATCGGCCTCACCCTGGTGCACGATGCCGAAATCGCGGCCTTCGAGAAACAACACGTCCGCGCCCCGGCAATGCACGAGCCGCTCGACATCAAGTATCACCACCAATAGACACGCGGGAATTGCCGCTCGCGCCTGCCTGTCCGTCGCCGCCAGGCCCCCACGTTAGCGATCGGGCAAGTCCTCCGCGGGCGTTTCTTGATTTGTGCGCCGCCTGGCCGGAAGATGGACGCAGGGATTCGCATATGCCTCGACTCTTGATTCATCATTCCGTGGAAGGTTCGCGCGTGTTCGAACTGCTGGGCGACCGGCCGATCTCCATCGGGCGCGCGAAATCGAGCAACCTGGTCCTCGACAATCCGAGTGTGTCGCGGCTGCACGCCGTGGTCCGCTCCACGCCCGACGGCCACTGGCAGATCATCGACCGCGCCAGCTCCAACGGGGTCAAGGTTAACGGGAAGGCGTCGAAAGAGATCGTGCTGCGGCCCAACGACGAGATCGTCATCGGCGAATACAAGCTGCGCTTCTGCGAGGATTCCGCGGCCGGCAACGTGGTGACTTACGGAACCACGGAACTGCCTCCCCGCTTCGCCAAGGTGCTTTCCGAAGCGTCCTATTCGGGGTCGTTCATTCCGGTGCAGCCCGTGGCTGGAACCGGCACCGCGGCGGGCGGTCCCCCTGCGGCTCTCGCCGGCGTTCGCTCCGCCCGTGTTGCTCCGGCCGGACCCGGCGCGGCCGGCATCGCCGCCAGCCGCGTTGAGCGCCCCGGAAGCCTGGAAGAGCGCGTGCGCGCGCTGGAACATGAGAACCGCCTGCTGACGCTGCTCTATCGCGTCAATTGCGCGCTGAACGAAGTGCACACGGTGGAAAAGATCAGCGTGCGCATTCTGGATCTGGTGCTGGAAATCGACGGGGCCGAGCGCGGATTCACCATGCTGCTCGATGCCGCCTCCATGGGACGCGGCGACTTCAGCAAAGGCGATTACAATTTCGAGCCCGCGGTCATTCGCCACCGCACCAGTGGAAAGCCCGGCGCGGCACCCCAACTCACCATCTCGCAAAGCATCATCCGCCAGGTAATGCAGGGCGGCGCGCCGCTGCTGATCGCTGATGCGCAGGCCGACCCGCGTCTTTCGGCCAGCGAAAGCGTGGTGGCCGCCGGAATCCGGTCGGCGATGTGCGCGCCGCTGGGCGTCCGCGAGCGGCGCTTTGGCCTGCTCTACGTCGACAATCTTTCGCGGCGCGGGATGTTCACCGTCGAGGACTTGAACGTGTTTGCCGTGATCGCATCCCAGGCGGGGCTGGCCATCGAGCGCTCCCGCGCTCAAGCCGGAGTCGCCGAGCAACTGCAACCCTCCGCCGCGCTCGAATAATCCCGCGAGCAAAGAATCGCAAGCTATTGCGTATTGGGCGTTTTGATGAAGGCGACGACGAACAGCACACCGAGAAGTCCGTGCGTTGCGGCGTTCGCGGCCAATGCCGACCCGGTCGTTTGCCCCTTCGTATACAGGACCAAGAGCGTCACCATCCAGAGCGCTTTTTCGAGCACGGCCGGAATCATCAGCCAGCGGTAGCGCTTGGGATTCGAGCCGATCACGAAGAAAGCGGCCTGCCAGGCAATCAGCGTGGCAAGCAACCCATAATAGGTCGGCGAACCCGGCACGCGATAGAGCAGGTAAATTGCAGCCAGGCCGAAAGCCCCCGCAATCCAAAATAGCCATCTTGCGAATCTCATGTCTGCCTCCACGGGCGACGCTAGAACGCGACGTCCTTGATGTGCGTGGCGATGAACCAGCGGTTCCCAAACGGATCCGTCACGCCTCCGCTGCGGTCGCCGTAAGGCTGGTCGGCGACAGGCTGAATCGACGTTGCGCCGGCTTGGAGCGCCCGTTCGTAGGCAGCGTCCGCATCGGGGACATACAGGTGAAGCGTGCACGGCATCGGCTGGTACGGGCCGTGCGCCTCGCCCATGCCTACGATCGAATCGCCGATGCGAACCTGGGCATGGTGGACAACGCCATCCGGCGATTGCGCCCGGTAGACCTCCTCGGCTCCAAACGCCTTGTGCAGGAATTCGATCACCTGCGGCGCTCGGACCGGATGCAGGTAAGGAGTCACGCTGCGCAACCCTTCGAAGATGGCATTGCCTGCCGCCGGAGTGAAGATGTACCAGTTATTCCCGCACAGGTCCTTCACTGCCCCATCGCGGGAACCGTAGTCCTGGTCGGCCGGCGGCTGGATGGGCGTGGCCCCCGCCTCCACTGCTCGTTCGTAGGCGGCGTCCACATCGGCGACGCGAAGGAGCATGGCAGCCAGCGACGGCGGAAACTGCGGGTTGGCATCAGCCAGCTGGATGATCGAGTCGCCGATCTTCACCTCGGCATGCATGAGCGCGCCACCTTCCTGGCCTGGAATCCGAAAACGCTCCTCCGCTCCGAACGCCTGCTTCGCAAACTCGATCCAGCGCGCCGCTTCCGGAACAATCAGGTACGGCGTAACCGTGTGAAAGCCTTCCCGAACGGGACTGACTGCCCTTCCTGCCGCTTCAGCCATGGTTGCTCTCCTCTCCAAATCCGCTTTCAGACGTGCTTTGAAATCCGCTCGCGGAAGGCCGCCCAGGCCTACAATCACCTCCATGACCGGCACAAGACTGGCATCAAACGAACGCACGGCCTCGGCCCGTGAGAGCACCTCGCCGGGCCGCCCGACGACTCGCTCCACCAGTGCCTCGATTTGTTCGCTCCGCGTTTGCCTGGCCATTTTATGCACTCACTTCTTGCTGGGCTTTCTTTCCGTCGTCTTGTCCAACTTCGCGCGCAAATTCTGTATGCCCCGGAATTGGAGCTGTTTCACGGCGCCGGGCGTGCGCTTGAGTTCATTCGCAATCTCGCGAATGCTTTTCTCCTCGGCAAAACGCATCTCAATGACTCGCCGCTGATCGGCCGGCAAGGTCGTGACGAGCCGGAAAAGCCTGGCGCGATCTTCGATCTGCTCGGGGTTCACGCTTACGGCATCGTCCGGCGGGTCATCCGCGGACGCGTTGCCTCGTTCCTTGGCTGCGCGGTGCCAGCGGTCAGCGATGGCATTCGATGCGATGCGATAGAGCCACGCCGCGAACGGGACTCCCCGCCACTCGAAGTTCTTGAGATTCGCGAGGGCCTGGTGAAACACCTCCGCCGTCACGTCCTCTGCGTCCGAGCGCTCGCGGACGCGCCGCGCGACGAAGGCATACACCCGCTCGAAGTTATCTTCGTAAAGCTCCGTGAAGCGGGCAGGATCCTTCTGCGCCGCCTCGATCAGAAGCTTTTCGCGAGCATCCATATTCGGTGACATGGATAGGTCTTCTCTAAGATAAACCGCGGCGGCGCCGAAAGGTTACGGCGCAAAACGCTAACATCTTGAAGCTACTCGCTTGGGCGGGCAACAGGCTCGGCCGATTCCGGGGCGGCGGGCGCAGGGCCCTTCAGCTCGGCGAGCAGAATCCCCGCGAGAACCAGCGCGGCGCCGGCGAGCGTGCGCGCCCCCAGCCGCTCGCGCGCCAACAGCCACGACGTGAGCGCGGCAAAAACCGGCTCGAGACTCACCAGGATGGCGGTGTGCGCAGGCGAAGTGTGCTGCTGCGCCCAGGTCTGAAACGAGAAGCCGATCACGGTCGAGCCGATCGCCGTGATGAGCACGGCGAAGATCAGATTGTGGGTCCACACAAGCCGCGGCTGTTCCAGCCCGGCCGCGGCAAAGAACGGCAGCAGCAGCGCCGCGAGCACCGCCGTCGTGGCGACTTGCAGAAAGCTGAGAGCGCCCACGGAATGCAGTCCCACGTGGCGGCTGATGAAAATGATGTGCAGGGCGAACATCACCGCACAGAGAAAGACCAGCGGGTCGCCGCGATTCAGCCCGCCGAGTCCCTCGTGCGGAACGGTCAGCAGATAGAGTCCCGCCAGCGCCGCACCCGCGCCGGCCCAGATCCAGCGGGTCACCCGCCTCCCGCCGAACACCGCCAGCAGAATTGGCACGAGCACAACGCTGCAACCCGTCAGAAAGGCTGCCTTCGTGGGCGTGGTGAATTTCAGTCCGGCAGTCTGAAAGACGTAGCCGCCCAGCATGAACAGGCCGATCTGTACGCCCGCCCAAACGGTGCGGAGGTTCAGATCCCGCAACGAACGCCAGAAAAGGGCCGCCATCACCGCAGCGGCAAGTCCGAAACGCACCGCGAGGTACCCCAGGACAGACACATCGGCCAGGGCATCCTTGACCACCACAAAAGTGGCGCCCCAGATGAGGGTGCTGAAGCCGAGAGCAAGATCGGCGCGCAGGCGTTTGCTGGGCATGACGGCTCCGAGTTTATGCGGCGAGCGGGAAGACGGCAAGCAGTGAGGTCCAGTTACAGAAGGGCCAGCACTCTCACCAACGAAATGCGTCAGGGCTGGATGCCCGCAAGAGCCACGACGGTGAGAAACAGCCGCTTCAGGCCGAGTTCGCGCCCGGCGGGATCGTACCACTCCTCGGGCGTGTGCGACCCGCCGCCCTTGCCGCCACCGCCGAGCGAGACCGCGGGGATTCCGAGCGAGAGCGGGATGTTCGCGTCGGTGGAACTGTGCTCGAGACGCGCGCGAATGCCCAGGTAGCGATCCACGTTGCGGATCGTGGCGAGCAGCGGAGCGCCGTCGGGAAGCTTTCCGGCCGGGCGGGCGCCCAGCGAGCGAAACTTCACATCGAGCGTGTACTCCGGCGAGGCCGATGACGCCACTTCTTCTTTCACGCCCGCCTGCATGGCCTCGCGCAACGCGGTTTCCAGGCGGCCGAGCTCCGACTCTTCCTCCGACCGCAAATCCACCTTCACGGAAACGCTCGCGGGAATGGAGTTGACCGACGTGCCGCCCTCAATCACTCCGAAATTGAAGGAGCTGCGCGGATCAATCGATACCCGCACGGAAGAAAAACGCACGACGCCGCGGGCCATCGCGGTGATGGGATTGGGCGCGCCGAAATCGGACCAGCTGTGGCCGCCCGGTCCCGCGATGCTCACTTCGAAACGGCGCGACGCCACGCCCTGCACGGTGATGTGCTCGACCGAGGGGCCATCCACGGCGATGACGGCGGCGAGCCGCGAGCCGTAGCTTTCCACCAGCGCGCGCATCCCGCGCAAATTCCCTTCCCCTTCCTCGCCCACATCGCCGGCGAGCACGATGGTCTTTTTCGTCTCCAGGCTCGATTCCGCCAGCGCGCGGGCCAGCCCGGCCAGCGCCGCAAGCCCGGCGCCGTTGTCGGAGATGCCCGGCGCGACCAGGCGGGAGCCGTCGCGCTTCACGCGGACGTCGGTGCCCGAGGGAAACACCGTGTCGAGATGAGCGGCAAGCAGAATCACGCTAGTGGCGTCGGAACCCGTGCGCTCGCCCGTCACGTTGCCGGTCTTATCGATGCGGACTTTCAGTCCCGCCGCGGCAAAAAGTTCCTTCAGGGATTCAGCGCGGCGCGTCTCGTCGAATTCCGGCGCGGGAATTTCGGTGAGGCGCATCTGCTGCTCGGTCACCCAGCGCGCATTGCGGCTGATCCAGTCGAGCCCGCGCGTCGCGCCCGGATCGGCGGCAATTTTGGCCAGGGAGTCTTCGGTCGCACGAGCGGATAGAGCGGTCATCCAAAGCAAGATACAGCAGATGAGTGAGAGTTTCACGAGATTCGTGGCGGATTCTATCGCCAGTCGTCCAGGATGTACACTCCGGCGCGGTTGTACCCCTCGCCTGGGCCCCCGCTCTCCATCGCCACGCCTTGGGTCTGCGTGCGGAATCCGCGCGCGAACATTTCCCGGAAGGCCTCGCGGCGGGCGAGATTGACGCCTGCCTGGATCGTATGCGCGCCAGCAGTCCGCGCAAACGAGTCGACCGCATCCAGCAGGCGCGCAAAATTCGCGCCGGCACGCGAGCCTGCCCCTGGACTGGGACGCACGGCGGCGAATTTCACATAGCAGACTCCCGTACCCGCCTCGGTCCTGGCGCCCACGTGGCACACGGCAAAGGCCGCGAGTTGCGCGCCGTCCCACACGAGAATCGTATCGCCCAGTTTCTGTTCGCACACGGCGCGGATTTCGCGCTCCAGATCGAGACCCGCGAAATTTGCATCGCTCACTTCGCGGCAGGCCGCCAGGAGCCCCGGCCGCTCCTCGGAAGGCGCGCCGGAGAAAAGCTGCGTGTCCGGAAGCGATTGTGCGGGTGCATCCCCGACTTCCCGGACCATGATGGCCACCAGGTCGCGGGGCCAGAAGCCGAATTTCTGGTAGAGCGTGACGTGCTTGGCGCTTTGCGGGAAGGTGTAGAGACCGAGATGACGACTGCCCCAGCGACGGAAGATATCCATGGTCGGAGCGACAAGGTGCTGCGCCACGCCGCGATCCCAATATTCCGGGTCGACGGTGAGGGGTCCGAAAAAGCCGAAACTTCCCCAGTTGCTCGCGAAGTTCGAGCCGAGGAATCGGCCGTTCTCTTCGGCGGCAAGAACCGCCGACGGATCGGCCTTCCACCGCGTGCGCGCGTACTCCGCATCGCCCATAAAACGCAGCGGATCGGGCAGGCCGAGAAACGTGCCGAACGCCAGGCGGATCACGCGGTCGGCGGCCGCCAGATCGCGCTCGACCAGCGGCCGAACGACTACTTTGGAAGGCAGTGAAGCCGGCACCGCAGTATTAAAACCTTGAAAGGCGCCATTGGCAAGGGATCGGACCGCGATGGAGGGGCTGGCGCACTCTCAGTGCGCAGCGGAGTGGCCGCCAGGCCCGGCCAAAGCGCGGATTTCGTCTTCGGTCAGGATGCGCGCCGATTGCTTGGCGGCCGCCAGGATCCGCTCGACGACCTCGTCGGTCGCGGCGATGCCGTGCTTGCCAAGCCAGAACACCACGTTGGAGCGCCCGCTCATCGCGCCGACTTCGATCACCTGCTCGGAGCCGAACATGTGCGCGGGCACGCCGCTGTAGACCGCGTCGGCCAGTTCGCTATCGCCCTTCTTGTAGGCCTTGGCGATGGCCGCGGCATGCACGCCGGTGGCGGTGCGAAACGCGTCGCGTCCGACGACAGGGTAGTTCGGGGGGATGACGGTCTCCGTGGCGCGGGCCACGGTCTCGGAGTATTTCTTGAGCTGAGTCAGATCGCGATCGATCAACCCGAGCAACCGCAGGTTCACCAGCAACAGCTCCATCGGAGTGTTGCCAACGCGTTCGCCCAGCGCGAGCGCCGTGCCATGAATCTGGTCCGCGCCGGCGGTGAGCGCCGCCATGGAATTGGCGACGGCGAGGCCGCGGTCGTTGTGGCCGTGCCAATCCACACGGATCTTTTCGCCCGACGGCCGGACCACATGTTCGAGCACATATTTCACGAGGTTGAAGGCGCCGCGCGGAGTCGCGTGGCCCACGGTGTCGCACAAGACGATCGAGCGGGCGCCCGCGCGAATGGCCGTGGAATACAGGGCCACGACGGTCGCAGGATCGGTGCGCGTCGTGTCCTCGGTAACGTACATCACGGGGAGCCCGGCCGAAACGGCGAATTTCACGGATTCCTCGGTCGTGCGCTTCAGATGATCGACGCTCCAATCCTCCACCAGGCGGCGAATGGGACTCGACCCGAGAAACATGGCGCATTCGAGCGGCTGCCCGACGCGCTCGCAAATCTGGATCATCGCC
>JAIQGD010000006.1 GCA_020072765.1 Terriglobia bacterium | reverse complement strand
TTGCAGGATGTTGAATTTTTCGCTCAGGTCCTGAATCGGCCGGAAGAAGCGCTGCGCGTACATCATGAAGGAAATCAGGAGCCCGACTTGAATGGTTCCGGCCACGACGCGCACGCCGCCCACCCAGAACAGCAGCGCCACGCCTCCCATGCTGAGGAACTCGACCGCCGGGTAGAAGAACGCAAAGGCGTCAATGGCATCCTTGTACGCCTCCATGTGCACCCGGTTCAGCTCCGCGAATTGCTGGCGCGCCTTTTGTTCCCGGTTGAACAGTTGCACGATGGCCATGCCGCTGACGTGCTCCTGGAGAAATCCGTTGATGCGCGCGATGGCGGTGCGGATGCGGCGGTTGGCGTCGCGCACGCGGGTCCGGAAGAAGTACGTCAGCACGATCATGAAGGGCAGCGGGGAAAGCGTCGCGAGCGCCAAATGGGGCTGTTTGACGAAGAGCCACACCGCCATGCTGAGCAGCAGGACGAAATCGTTGAGCATGGCCACGACGCCCGAGGCAAACAGGTCGTTCAGGGCATCCACGTCGGTGGTCGTGCGGGTCACCAGACGTCCCACGGGGCTTTGGTCGAAGAATCTCATGGGCAGGCGCTGCAGATGCTGAAAAATCTCCTTGCGGAGATCGTACATGGTCTTCTGCCCGATCGACTGCATGATCCGCACCTGGACGTACTGCAGGCCGAAGCTCGCGACGAGCGAGCCGAGAAACGCCGCCACGATCCACAGCAGACCGGATAGGGCCGCGCTGCGCGGGATCGCGTGCGCCAGGCCCGGCAGCAGAAAGCGGTCAATGGCCACGGCAAACAGGGCAGGTCCCACCAGTTCCATGGCCGTGATGCCCAGCGTCATGGACACCGCGCCGGCCACCTGCAGGCGGTACGGCCGGAGATATTTCATCAGCCGGTGCGTCAGCTGGGTGTCGTACAGTTTTCCGAGTTTCTCTTCTTCGCGGAAGTCGCTCATTCGCGTTCCAGCTCTTCTTCGAGCAGTTGCTTCTGGTAGAGATCGGCGTAATACCCGCCCAGGGCCAGCAACTCGTCATGCGTGCCGCGTTCGGTCACTTGCCCGTCGCGCAGGACGATGATCTGGTCCGCGTTTTTGACCGTCGAGATGCGGTGGGCGATGAGGATGGTGGTGCGCTGGCGCATGACGTCGCGCAGGCGGCGCAGGATGCGCTCTTCGGTGTCCGTATCCACGCTGGAGAGCGCGTCGTCGAGAACCAGAATTTTCGGCTGCCGCAGGATGGCGCGGGCCAGGGAGGTCCGCTGCTTCTGGCCACCCGACAGCGTGATGCCGCGCTCGCCCACCATGGTCTCAAAGCGATGCGGGAAGCCCTGGATTTCCCCGGAAATGCTGGCGATTTCCGCGGCTTCGAGGATCCGCTGGTCGTCCAGGTGGTCCACGCCGAAGGCGATGTTCTCGCGGATGGTCTCGCTGAACAAAAATGTGTCCTGCGGGACGTATCCAATGGCGCGGCGCAACGTCTCAAGCGGGTAGGCGCGGATCGAGCGGCCGTCGATCAGCAGGGAGTCGGGCGGCGCCTCCCAGAGGCGCGCGATCAGCGCGGCAAGCGTGGATTTGCCGCTGCCAGTCGGGCCGACAATCGCCAGCGTCGAGCCGGCGGGAATGCGCAGGTTGATGTCGCGCAGCACGGGCGCCCCGGCGGTGCCATTGCTGCTGGTCGGATACGTGAAGGTCAGGTGGCGGAACTCGATTTCACCCTGAATCGCGGCTTCCGGCGCCGCCCGCCCGGCTTGCGTGCGCGCGTCCGCCGTGGCGGGTGTGCCCCCGATGCCCGGCTCGGCGGCCAGAATGTGCTTGAGCCGGCCCATGGAAGCCGCGCCGCGCTGAAAAATATTGGTCACCCATCCCAGCGCGATCATGGGGAAAATCAGCTGCATCAGGAACGCGTAGAACGCCGAAAAAGTGCCCAGCGATACGCCGCCGTCAATGACCTTTGCGCCGCCCAGCCCCAGCAGGATCACGACGGTCAGCCCAATGAACGCCGAAAGGGCGGGGAAGAACAGGCTCATGGTGCCGATGAGCTGAATGTTCTGGTCGACGTACTCGCGGTTGGCGCCGTCGAACGCCTCGATCTCGGGCTTTTCCTGCACGTAGGCGCGGATCACCCGCATGCCGGTGAGATTTTCCTGCGCGCGCGTGGAGAGCACTCCGAGCGCGGCTTGGATCCGCTCGGAAAGCCGGTGAATGATCTGGCCGAAATAGCGAACCGAAACGGCGATCAGGGGCACAGGCAGAAGCACCCACAGCGTGAGCGAGGGCGAGAGTTCCGCCATGAAGAAGATGGCCAGCGCCATGGTGGCCACCGTCGTGGCGGTGTACATGATTCCCGGACCGAGCACCATGCGCACGTTGTTCAGGTCGTTGGTGGTCCGCGACATCAAATCGCCGGTGCGGTTGCGGACGTAGAACTCGGGCTCCATCCGCAGCAGGCGCGCCAGCATGTCGTTGCGCAGGTCGAACTCGATCTCGCGCGACACGCCGATCAAAATCCACCGGTTCCAGAACGAGAGGAATCCTTTCACCAGCATCAGCCCCACCAGGATCGCGCAGTACAGTCCCAGCGCATGGCGGCTCAGCGGCGAATAGTAGCGGAACAGCGGATGCAGGAGCGCGCGCGGAGTGCCCGAAAGCGTGGAGAGCGCCTGCGGCGAGCCTTTCAGGCAGTCGGTGATAATGCCGATCACCAGTTGCGGCAGCGCGCCGATGGCCGCCATCAGCATGTTGGTGGCGAGGCCGAGCGCGGTCATGCGCTTGTAACGCGCCACGTAGGGCAGCAGCGATTTCAGATTCTCCCAGCCCGAGGCTTTTCGCGCGGGCCGCGAGGCGGAGGTGGCAACGGATTGTGCGACGGCGCTCATGAATCAATTATTAGACGCAGCTCACGCGATCTTGAGTACTTTAGCGAACCGCGAGAATTTCCTCGAGGCGCGCTTCGAAATTGTTCTCGCCCTCCGACCACAGCTGCAGCCGCTCGACCGGCACGTCCTTCTCGATCCGGCGGACCCAGTCGAACAGCGTGCGGATATTCTCTCGCGTCTTCTCCTGATATGTTTCCAGATTTTCGGGCCAGGCCATGGCTTCCAGAAACCGGGCTTCTTCCGGACTCTCCGCCGCGGCGGGCGCACTCCGCCGGCTGCCGAGCAGGCCGGCATGGCCGGTAAAAAAATGTTCGAAGCCCAGGTTGACCTGCAGGTGGCCATTCTCGGCCCACCAGCCGTTGTCGTATTCCTCGCCGTGGGAAAAAATCGCCAGGGGCTGCGGCTCCCGCTTGAACGTTCCCGTGGTTCCGTCGAACGCGAACAGATCCCAGTAGCAACCGACCTCGCCGGAACAGTCGCCGTGCAGGTGATCCCGCGCCAGTTCGATGACTCCGGCCGCGTCCAGCGGGACGGCGCGCAGGTCCATCTCCAGAACCGGAGTTTCCGAGGCGTCCACCGCATGCACGGTGAGAAATGTGAAGCCCGGCCTCACGGCCGAGAAGGGAACCGTGGCCAGCAGCGCGCCGAACGCCTCCAGCGCCCGCTCTTCGGAAAAATCCCGGCACCACATGTTCAGGTACGACTGGTTCGACATGCAGGGCATTATACCGGGATGCCCGCCGGAACTGAAAATCACCGGGTGCGCGGGACGTGCGCGAGGAGGGGAACGGTGGCGCGAGCGCGCGGCGCTCCGCCGCTGCTACTTCTTTCGGGGCGCCGGGTCGTCGTTCTCGGGGCCGTAATCGGTGGAGAGTTCTAGGAGGCGCTCTTTGAGGGTTTCGCCGACCCCGGCCAGCACCTCGACGAAGGTCTCGCGCAGGCGCTTCTCGGCGGATTGCGCCAGGGTGTCGAGGATGGCCTGCGAATTCTGCCCCAGGGTAGTGGCCGACGTCAGCATCCAGGAGTTGGAGACATTTTCCAAGCGTTTTTTGTACTGCCCGATCAATTCCTCGGTGGCCTTGTTCAACTGCTCCATCCACTCCTGCTTCTGCATCTGGCCGTTCTTTTCCCACGACTCCATCAGCGGCACGAGTTGGGATTCCAGGTGGACGCGGGCCTGGTCGGCGCCCTCGGCGATGGTTTCGTCCAGCCGCTTCTGGAATTCTCCCAGCGAGCTTTCGCGCTGGTACTCCATATCGGAGCGGGCTTTTTCCAGCGCCTCCCGCGAGGCCTGTTCGAACCGGCGGAGCGCTTCGCTCGACATTTCCAGCGCACGGTCGGCGAAGCTGGCGTTGGCGATATCGGCGGTCTCCTTCAGCTTGCCGCGCTCGCGCTCCACGGTTTCCTTGGCGGCCTCTTCGATCTGCGCCTGGCTGTGATCGACGTAGGTGCGGCGGTAGTGATCGAGCTCGGAGGCGACCAGGCGTGAAATTTCCGCGGCGCGGTCGCGCAGGTTTCCCGTGGACTGTTCGACCGACTTCTCCAGCGCCGTCTGCATGGTGGTCTGCGCCTTCTTCTGGTACCAGTCGGCGGCCTTGATCAGCGCTTCGTAGGTGGAGTGCTGCGCCTCCGTGCTCTTCTGCTCCAGCTCTTCCTCCATCTTCGCCAGCGTCGCCCGGCAGGCCTGCTCCAGCTCCGCCGGATATTTCGCCATCTCCTGGCGCATGCGCTCCAGCATTTCCCCGGCGGCGTGCTGGGTCGCCTCTTGCACGCGTTCGCGGATGCTCCGCTCGATCTGCGCGGCTTGCTCGCGGGAATCGGCCAGCTGCGCGGCGGCCCGTTGCGCTTCCTCGATGCGGGCCCCGAAGGTCCGGTCGAGTTCGCCGGCAAACTGGTCCAGGGCTCTGCGCGTCGCATTTTGCATCAGCGGCTCGATTTGCTGGGCGCGCTCGATCGCGGCGCGTTCCGCCTCGCGCACGGCCTGGTCGGACAGCCCCTGCACCATGGCATCCAGGCGTTGCTGCGCGTGTTCGAGAGCCGACCGGGATGCTTCCTGCAATTGCGCCTTGGTGGCCTCGGTGCGCGCCGCTATTCCGGCTTGCTCGGTGGCCTGGCCGATCGCCTGCTCGACAGCCAGAGTGATTTTCGCGTCCAGTTGCGCGGAAACGCTTTGCGCCACCTTGCGGCTTTCTTCGATGATCTCGGTGACGCGCTGCGAGGCGTCCCGGATGAGCTTGTCTGCTTCCGATTCGGAGACGCGCCCCAGCGCGATCCGGACGGCCCGTTCGACGGCTTCCTGCAACTGCACGTCCAGTTGCTGGCGCAGCATCGTCATTTCCTCATTCAGGGCCGCGCGCACGTCTCTCCGAATCGATTTGTTGAGTGTTTCCTTGGCATCGGCCACGATCTTCGCCGTCTGCCGGGCCAGGGCCATCTGCGTCTCCTGGGAAGGCGCGGGCTCGGGCACGAAGTGGATCTTGCTCTCGTCCGGTTTTCCCAGTGCCACGGCCTGCATTTCGGGCGGAGCCACCGGCGCCTCGGGCGCCTGTCCTTCCGCCGCGACCGGCACCGGGCCCAGTTCCTTGTGTTCGGACGTGGCCTCTTGGGCCGCCGCTAGTTCGGGCGGCGCGGGGATGGACGCGGCTACTTCGTCGGGGTAGGGGAACCAATCTTCCGGAGGGAACGCGATCCCCCAGACGTTGCCCGCCGTCTCGAATTCCAGCGAGATCTGAAACAGTTCGCGGACCGTCCGGGGCCGCTGCACCAGCACCACGCGTCCCTCGACCCAGCGCGGCGGCTGCGAAGGATCGGGGCGAGAGATTTCCAGCATGACCATCGAATTCTTGGGAACGTAATGCTTCGACTGGTACTTGCAGCCGTGACAGTTCACGATCACCGTCGTGGTCCGCTCTTTGAACGAACGCCCCAGCGCATCCGTGCCCGCCACGGTGATGGGCACCGCCTGCACAATGCGCGTACTCCGGCGCCGTTGGACGCCCGGATCGCCCGATGGTAGAGGCTCAATCACACGTTCCCCCGAGGAACTATCTCCCAGCCTAGCATCGGAATACACCTCTGGAAGAGCGGAGTAGGGTGATTGTGCGAAAGGGTAAATTGCCGCTCCCGGCGCACCCCGCGAGCCTCTAATCCGCATGTAGGGGCGCTGCTTGCTGCGCCCTTTTGGCGGTGGCAAGATTTGCGAGCTACTTCCGGGACACGGCCCGAGAACTACTCTGTCTCCGTGGACTCACGCGGCGGTCGATGCGTGGCTGCGCGCCCTTTGGATGCGGCCGCGAATCGCATTCCACAACGCCAGTCTCGCCTCCAGCGCCTGCGCCGCCGCCTCTTCGGCTTCTTCCCAGCGGTGCGGCTGGCCCGCGCAGACCTCGGAGATCATTTGCAATGCCATGGGACCGTGACTGCCTTCGTCAAGATCGATGTGCCGCTCCAGATAGTGAAGGAATTTGCCGAGCTGCCCTGCAAAACGCTGGTTGAGATCGCGGACGATGGAGCGGAACATGTCCGGGATCACGTCTTCCCGGCCAAACGTGAAGGCCGCGGCGACGATGTGCGGCTTCTGCTGGCCTATGGCCGAGAACGTACTTTCGACGAACACCCGCGCCTCTTCGGGCGCGCCGGCCGCCACCAGGGCGCGGGAGACTTCCGCGCCCCCGTGCAATTCCTCCACCAAGCGGTCGATGGGCCGCGTGTTGGCCCCGGCCTCATGCATGGCTTCGCGGTACAGTTCGAAATGACTCAGATAGCCGCCGCCCGCCTCGTCGCTTTCCTCGCCCAGCACAATCTCGTTCACAAAGCGCCGGCATACGGGAAGACCCGTGGGAACCCAGGGCACCGTGACGCAGGTGAACGTTTGTTGCAGGCTCTTGAGAAGGGACATGAAGTCCCACACCGCAAAAACGTGACTCTCCTGGAAAGTTCGCAGGTCTTCGATCGTGCGGATTTCGTGGTACACCGGGTGATCGCTGAGTTGCGCGCGCAGCGGAGCGATCCTCTCGTGCAGCCTGGCCAATTCATTTCCGGTTTGTGGTACATAAGACGATTCCATTACGTTCGGACGATTCATCGCAACCCCCTCCGCGGCTTACCCCATGTCCATCTTTCCACAGAGAGGGCGTACGGAGGCACCGGCGTCTCCGCGGAGATTGCTTAATCGGCTACCGGCAGCGTGCCACGAGGGAACGTTACTTTGGAATTCTTGTCGCGCCGCGGAGTCTTGGGCTCACAAGCTGATAGGCCACGGCATGTGCCACCGATGCTGGCTCTGCCGGCATGGCGTGGCAGGTCAGGTCAGGCGAAACTGGTCTTCCGAGCCCGCAAGTTGACGCTTGCATTGCGATGCGGGGGGAATACAATCTCACGGGATTCGGCCCTGCCGGACCGGTCACGAGCGGGAAAGGGGAATTGCAGATGAGAGAAACGCGGAATCAAGGGTATGTGAAGCTGGCCGTGCCGGGAACGATCGCGGCCATACTGCTGGTAATCGCGGCACTCATGCTATTCAGCTCGACGATGGGGGCGCAGAACGCCCCTGCGCGGGGCACCCTTTCCGGCGCGGTCACCGCCGACCAGGGGCCGGTGCTCGGATTCCGAGTCACCGTTCACAACCTGGACTACAAGCTGTGGTACACGGTCTTCACCAACAAGGGCCACTACACGATTCCGCAGGCGCTTCCGGGACGGTACGAGGTGACGGTGTTGGAAAAGGGTTTTACAGCGCCGACGTTGGCCGTCAATCTCGGGCCCGGCGAAGCCAAGACCGTGGATATTGCCGTGAACAAGATTGCCGCGCGCCCGGCGATGGGCATGCAGGGTGCGTCCACCGAGGCGATCGACTCCGCGCTGCTCGCCGCCCGCGCCGCTGCGAATACCGTCTGGGTGAATGACATGGACGAAATGTATCCTCTCGGCCCGGGACGCGACCTGCTGAAGACCAACTGCACCGGCTGCCACGGTGCCGGCTTCGGGACCATGCACTTGACCCAGGCGGCCTTTCGCGCCGGCATCGCCATGATGACCGAGACCGGTCCCACCGACGACGCCTTCGCCACCAACCTCGGCCACACCTACCTGACCGGCGCGCAGAAGAATGAAATCGCCGCGTATTTGGCGAAGAATTTTGGACCGGGCACGCCCGATAAGCGCCTCAAGACCGATCCCCCGATCATTGACGAAGACGCGCTGGCCAAGGCCATCTACGTTTCCTACGACATCCCCGACACGTTTCCGCGCCCCCCATTTCGCGGAGACGTGTTCGGTGCCGACCAGGTGGACGGCGTGACTCCCCAGGACCCCGCGGCCAGCCCCAACGGATTCGTGGCCACGCAGATTCTGCACGATCCGTTCCTCGCGCCCGACGGCATCTGGTACGCCAATCCCACGGCCAACGCCATCATCCATTTCGATCCCAAGCAGCTCGATCCCAACAAACGCTACAAGGTCTATCCCATCAAGGGCCACCCGTACACCTACGCGCACGGAGTCACCACCGACAGCAAAGGCCACGTCTATTGGGCGGAAATCACCGGCGGGCAGCTCGGCGAACTCGATCCCGCCACCGGCAAGGAGATCCGCCACTACACGCCGCGCCGGGGCGGCATGCTCCAGGTGGCCACGGACAAGGACGACAACATCTGGTTCGGCATGGTGAAAGGGCCGGGCGGTGTCGGGATGCTGGATGCGAAGACGCGAAAGATCCACCAGTGGCAGACGCCGACCCCGGACAACCTCATCTACGGTTTGGCGGTCAGCCCCAAGGACAATACGGTGTGGGGCGCGGGCTACAGCAAGGGACAGGTGACGAAGTTCGACCCGAAGACGGAAGAGTACACGGAATATTACGCGCCGTCGTCGTGGGGCGAGATTCGGAGAATCGGCGTCGATTCCAAGGGCATCGTCTGGTTTTCCGAGTTCGTGACCGGCTATCTGGGCTCGCTCGATCCGTCCACGGGCAAGATGACGGAATACAAGCTTCCCACGCAGGGCTCCAATCCCTACGAAGTCTGGCCCGACAAGAACGACAAAATCTGGATTTCCGATCAGCCGCAAAGCTCGCTGGTCAAATTTGATCCGGACACGAAAAAGTTCACCTTTTATCCCGAGCCGCAGCTGAACTGGAGCCTGCCGAAAATCGAAGTCGAGCCGAACAATACCATCTGGTTTGGCGCGCGCTTTTTGCCGCACATCACCGCCAACCACTTCTATCCCAACGGGTACACGGCCGAAGCGCCCCCCGAACCGTAGGAATCCGCCACAGAGACACGGAGACACAGAGAGACGCAAAGAGCGAGGAGAGGGAGTTTCGAATTTGGCGCAAGGCAGCGCCGCTGCTACAAGTCGCGGCGGCCTTCCATGGCCTTGAGCATGGTGACTTCATCGGCGTACTCGAGGTCGGAGCCCACGGGGATGCCCATGGCGATGCGCGAGACGCGCACGCCGAGCGGCTTGATCAGCTTCGACAGATAGACGGCGGTGGCTTCGCCTTCGGCGGTGGGACTGGTGGCCACGATGATTTCCTCCACCGTGCCGCCCTTGAGCCGCTCGATGAGATTCTTGATGTTCAGTTTGTCCGGGCCGATGCCCTGCAGCGGCGAAAGCGAGCCGCCCAGCACGTGATACAGCCCGTTGAACTGCCGCGTTTTTTCCACGGCCTGAATGTTGGTGGCTTCCTCCACGACGCAGATCATGGATCGATTCCGCGTGGAGTTCGTGCAGAACAAGCACGGATCGGCGTCGGTGAGGTTGTTGCAGACCGAGCAGTGGCGGATCTTGTCCTTGGCGTCGCGGATGGCGTCGGAAAGCGCCAGCGCCTGCTCGCGGTCGACGCGCAGCAGATAGAAGGCGAGCCGCTGGGCCGTCTTCTGCCCGATGCCGGGCAGCCGTTTGAGCTCGTCGATCAATCGCGAGACGGAAGGAGCAAAATCAGGCATGGGGTGTTCCGAGTTCTGATTATTGCAGAGTTGCCCGATTTTTCCCACTCATGAAACGAAAGTCCCGCGCGCGCCGTCTTACAGGGCAGTCCATTCATTGCGCGCCGCGTGGCGCGCAAGTTACAATCGGACACGGGTTTTTCTTTCAACACGAATTTGGAATGCCCCACTGGGGACACGGAGGAAAGAGAATGCGAATGAAGATGGCTGGATTGCTTCTAGCTATGGCAATGCTGCTGGCGGTGAGCGCGATTCCCGCGGCGGCGCAGCAGGGAGGACCCCCTCCGATGGGGCCTCAGCTTCGGCTTTCGAGCACGGCGTTCAGCGACGGCGGAACGATTCCGGAGAAGTATACCTGCGTGGCGGGCATGAACAATCAGACGTCTCCCGCGGTGCAATGGGTGAATGCGCCGAAGGACACGGCGAGTTTCGTTCTCCTCATGCATGATCCTGACGCGCACGCGCCGAAGAAGCTGGAAGACATCACGCACTGGCTCATCTACAACATTCCGGCGACTTCGACGGGCCTGCCCGAGGGCGTGAAAGCGGACGCGCCGGCGACGGTTGGCGTCCAAGGCATGAACATCATGGGGAGGCCCTCCTACATGGGATCCTGCGCGCCCACGGGGCCGGACCACCACTACACCCTGGAGCTTTTCGCGCTGGATACGAAGCTCGACCTTCCCGCCGGCGCCACGCGCGCCGACGTCCTGAAGGCGATGGACGGCCACGTCCTGGCGGGCACGGTCTACATCGGACTGTTTCACCGCCCGGAGGGGGCCATGAGGCCGGCACCGCCAGCGCGCTAGGCACTCGGCGAATCGAAAAAGGGCGGAGCGCGTTCACTGCGTTGGGAGTGAACGGAAGCTCCGCCCTTTCTGTTTGAGCAGGGTGCTGAAAAAGAAGCCGCGGGGAACTTCAGCGGCTAAAGCCGTTCTCATTGTGTGGGGATTGGGTCGCGGTCCCGACGGCTGTCCGGGACGCAAACGGCGCGCTGAAGCCGCGCCCCACAAAGCTCTCCACGTTACTTCAGCATCCTGTTAGGTGCGGAATGCAAAACGAAGCGGCGGGAGAAATGACTTCCGGAGCAGGATTGCGTTAAGAGTTGTACGAAGAGGGGTGGCGCGGGTTAAAAGAGGCCGGGGATTTTCAGGCCGGCGATGCCGGGCATGCCGGCGATGTCCTTCACCTGGCGGGACAGCTCTTCATCGACGCGGCGGTTGGCTTCGTTGACGGCGGCGAGGATCAATTCCTGCAACATTTCCTGGTCCTTGCCCTTGAAGATTTCCGGTTCGATGCGCACCTCGGTCAGGCGCTTCTGCCCGTTCATCTTCACGGTGACCATGCCGCCTCCGGCCGAGGCTTCGACGGAGATCTCGTCAATCTGCTTTTCGAGTTTCTCCTGCGCCTGCCGGAACTGCGCGAGCATTTGTTGCAGTGCTTTTACTTCCATGCTCATGCTTCATTCCTCGCCCGGATGTTTCACTTTTGAAATCTGGCCGCCAAACTTTTCCAGCATCGTGCGGACCATCGGGTTTTCCTCGAAGCGGGTACGCAACTCCGAACCCTGAACGACTCCGGTCCGAACAGAATCAAGTTTAACACAGACGCGGAGCGGCTGGCCCACGACTTGGCGCAGGACTGTGCGCAAACGTTCCATCGGGTCCCGCGCCTGCAACATGTCGGCGAGCGCGCGGCTTTCGGTGGGAAAGAAAAGCCGCAACTCGCCGGCTTCGATTTCCCAGCGCGTGGCGTGCTCGACCATGGACCACAGAAATTTTTGACCCTGGAGCGCGGCCTTGATGGCGTCCACTTGTTCGGAGGCCATCCCGCCAGCGATTCCTTCCGCGGCCGGCGGTGCGACTTGCGGCACTGGCGCTGGAGCGGACTGCGCGGGAACCGGAGAAGCTGAAACGGGCGCCACCGCGGCGACTGGCGCGGCGGGCTCCGCAACGCGGGCCATGCGCACGGCCGCCGCTTCGGAGGAAGCGGAAGTTGATACGATTCGCGCCGGAGGCGTGGCGCGTTCTGCGAGACTCGATGGAATGGCCGGCGTGGCGGGCGCGGAGGAGCGCGGCGCGCCGCCGGATTGGTTGCGGAGTTCGGCCACGGCTTCCTCGATCGGCGCCAAGCGCTGCGCGTTGATGAGCTTGAGCAGGCCGAGTTCGAGATGCAGCCGGGCGTCGGGCTTGCGCCGGAGGTCGTCGTCGGTGGCGAGCAGAATATTGAAAAAACGCGTCAAGTCTTCCTCGCCGAAGCGCGCGGCCTGCTCGGCCAGGCGGGGGCGTTCGTCGGCAGGCGCGGTGATGAGAACGGAATCGGCGCCGCAGACGCGGGCCACCAGGAGATTGCGGAAGTGACGAATGGCTTCCCGGCAGAAGTGCTGGAGATTCTGTCCGTCGGCGATGAGGCGGTGCACGAGCGACAGGGCGCGTTCGGCTGATTGCGCGTCAATGGCTTCGACCAGATCGTCGAGCACGCTTTCGGCCACCACGCCGAGCAGTTCGCGCACTTGCGCGTCGGTGATGGTATCGCCGCCGTAGGCGATGGCTTGTTCGAGCAGGGACAGAGCGTCTCGCAGGCTGCCTTCGGCGGCGCGCGCGAGCACCGCGACGGCGCCGGGTTCGATGGCCAGGCTTTCCGCCTGGGCGATGCGTTCGATTTCGCCGACGATTTCCTGAAAGGTCAGCGCGCGGAACTGGAACAACTGGGCGCGCGATTTGATGGTTTCGACCAGATCCTCGGGGCGCGTGGTGGCCAGGATGAAGATGACCTGTTCGGGCGGCTCCTCGAGGGTTTTCAGCAAGGCGTTGGAGGCTTCGTCGGTGAGCTGATGGGCCTCGTCGAGAATGACGACTTTGTAGCGGCTGGCGGCGGGCGCGTAGCGCACCATCTCGCGGAGTTCGCGGATCTGATCGATGCCGCGGTTGGAGGCGGCGTCGATCTCGATGACGTCGAGCGAAGTGCCGGCGGCAATCTCGCGGCAGGAATCGCAGGTGTTGTCCGGCTCGGCGGTGGGGCCCTTCACGCAGTTGAGGGCCTTGGCCAGGATGCGCGCCGTGGTGGTTTTCCCGACGCCGCGCACGCCGGAGAAAATATATCCGTGGGCGACGCGGCGGGATTGAATGGCGTTGGCGAGGGTTCGGGTGACGTGCTGCTGGCCGACAATTTCACTGAAAATCTGCGGGCGGTATTTTCGCGCGATGACTTTGTAGCTCATAGGAAGGGTAGTCCGCCCGTCGCCGGCTGCCTGGCTCCTTGCCCCCGCGGTGGGCAGGGGGTTGGAAGGAACTTCGGGTGATCCGCGGCACACGAAACTGGCCCGCTACCGTTGCTCCCTTCCGGGCCTGGCGGGGTTTGCGGGGAATCGTTGCACAGAGCCCGAAGTTCCACCGATGAGGAGTGCGCGCCGCCGGTGTTTCTGTGGCGCGACTCCTTGGGGGAGTCTAGCACAGCGTCCGGCACGGAGAAAGCGGATGGTCGGCGCGGAAATTGCGCGGGCGGCGCGCCGGCGAGGAGCGCGCGCGAAAACCAAGGAGTGCCGCGGCGCTTGCGGAAGGGAACTCGACCGTTTAGTCTATCGAACAGCATGGACCCGCAGTTCCTGATTCTCGGCGTGATGTGGTACATCGTCTTTTTGTTCTCGACGGTGTGCCATGAAGGGGCGCATTCGCTGGCGGCGCACCTGGGCGGAGACTCCACGGCCTTTCACCAGGGGCAGGCGAGCCTGAATCCTCTGCCGCACATTCGCCGCGCGCCGTTCGGAACCGTGCTGGTGCCGATTCTTTCTTATGTCATGCCGCCGCACTGGATGATTGGATGGGCCAGCGCGCCGTACGACCCGGCGTGGCAGCGGCGCTACCCGCGGCGGGCGGCGTGGATGGCGCTGGCGGGACCGGCGGCGAACTTCACGCTGGTGCTTTGCGCGGGCGTGGCGATTCGCGCCGGCACGGCCATGGGAGTCTTCCGGGTGCCGGCGTACGCCAGTTTTTCGCACGTGACGGAAGCAGCGGTTCCCGGAAGCGCCGGCGCTGGCGCCACGCTGCTGAGTTTGCTGTTCGTGCTGAACGTGCTGCTGGGCACGTTCAATCTTCTGCCGCTTCCTCCGCTCGACGGCCACACAGGCATCACCCTGCTGATGTCCCCCGAAAGGGCGGTGAGCTATCTCGACTGGGCCCGCAACCTGCAACTGGGCATGGCCGGAGCCGTGCTGGCCTGGGTGGTGTATGCCAAGGTCTTCGACACGATTTTCCGCTTTTTTCTCGCCGCTCTGTACCCGGGTTCCCACTGGGGCTGATTCCCTTTTCCACGGAGTGGCCCACCAACTTTTCCTCACAGGAAGAAGATGCCCGGTCCCGCTTCGCGGGAGTGCCCGCTACAAAACCTCCGCACGAAAGCCGCGTTTGGTTCAAAGCCGCACAGATGTTGCACAGGGGGCCGCCGGATGAACAGGGAGGCCCGGAGTCCGCCGCCAAGTCCTTCTCTTCAAAGGTACGAGGTCGTCCCGTTTGGCAGCGTGTCTGCAAGAGTCCCTGGCGGGGACAGAGTCATGGAAATGCACATGAATGATCCAGCGGAGATGGAGAACAATTACCGCGTGGAGGTATCGGGTTGGGACGCGTCGGAGAACTTTTTTGTGGAGAAGACCCTGCTGCATTGGAGTGAGCATGGGGACAAGGACATCCGGTTGCGCTCATCGTTGCGCGAGGGCTGCGTGGTGTTTGTGCGCGTGCTGCAACGGTTTTCCAATACCGAGGCGATCCCCGTGGCCTATCAAGTGGCGAACGTGAGCGGGCCGGATGGCGAGGGCTGCACAATGGTGAGGCTGGCACAACTGTATCCGCGCCCCAGCCTCCGGCAGACCGCGGAGAATTTGGTCCGGCCCGTGACTCAGCCGGCGTGAAATGCGGGCGCAGGACACAAGCGGGGGCGTCCAGGCCGGGAAGAGCATAGGGGGAGCGGGCGAGTTCCTGTTTGAGACTTTGGTGCCAGTTCGGAACGCGCGCGAGGCTTATTAGAAACAGTTTTGTTTTCGCAACTGTTGGGGTAAGTCGCAGGAATCTCTCGCCGGGGCAAGTAAGGCCAACAATTCAGAAGCCTTAAAAAGTGGGGAGTGCTGCCTTCAGGCCGGAGTGGGTTGCGGCGCACTGTGGCACATGCCGTGCCTGAGAATGCTGCATGAGCGTAATGGTGGAAAGCGATACAGCGATCACGGCGCGGAAGAGTTTGCCGGTATGCGTGGTGGATGACGATGCCGACCAGGTCGAACTGACGGCCACGCGTCTGGAGAAGGCGGGGTTTCCGGTCACCGGCACCACCGATCCGCAGGAAGCGCTGCAGAGGGTGCGGATGGGAGGGTACCGGGTGGTACTGGCGGACCTGAAAATGCCGGCGATGGATGGGTTGACGTTCCTGGATAAGACGCTGGAGTACGATCCGGGAACCTACGTGATCTTGATCACAGGGTACTACTCGGTGGACTCCGCGATCGAGGCCATCAAGCGCGGCGCGTATGACTATCTTTGCAAGCCGCTGGATTTTTTGAGGCTGGAGAAGGCCCTCGACGATCTGGCGACGGTTTTTTCACAGCGCTCGGAGGTGCGCGGCCTGGAGGAGAAGCTTCTCCAAAACGTGCAGTTTGAAGGGATCGTGGGGCGCAGCCCGGCGATGCTGGAAGTGTTCGATCTGGCCCGCAAGGTGGCGCGGCACTACAGCAACGTCCTGGTGACTGGTCCGACGGGCGCGGGCAAGGAGTTGGTGGCGCGGGCGCTGCACCGCCTCAGCCCGGTGGCGCAGGAACGGTTTGCGATCTGCAATTGCTCAGCGCTGGTCGATACACTGCTGGAGAGCCAGTTGTTCGGCCACGTGCGCGGTTCGTTTACGGGCGCCAGCGACACCCGGCCGGGCCTGTTTGAGTATGCCAACGGCGGCACGGTGTTTCTGGACGAGATCGGGGAGACTTCGCCGCAGGTGCAGGCGAAATTGCTGCGGGTGATCCATAACCGGGAAATCCAGCGCGTGGGCTCGCCGGAAGTCCGCAAAGTGGATGTGCGGCTGATCGCGGCCACCAACCGCGATCTGCGGGCCGAGGTGCTGACGGGGCGTTTTCGGGAGGATCTGTTCTACCGCCTGAGCAGCATCGAGATCCGGGTGCCGGGGCTGAGCGAGCGCCCCGAGGATATCC
This sequence comes from Terriglobia bacterium, assembly GCA_020072765.1. Classification (GTDB taxonomy): domain Bacteria; phylum Acidobacteriota; class Terriglobia; order Acidiferrales; family UBA7541; genus Palsa-295. Next base: position 34,520 of record JAIQGD010000006.1, on the reverse strand, counting down.
CCATGCTGGTGCAGCACTTCCTGAAAAAATACAGCCAGGCGTATGGGAAGAGGTTGCAAGGGCTCACGCGGCGAGCGCAACTGGTGCTGTTGCGGCACGACTGGCCGGGCAATGTCCGGGAGCTCGAGAACGTGATTTCCAGCGCGGCCATCACCGCCAATACCGACTTCATTGATGTGGGCGACCTGCCTCCGCATCTGCAGAAGCCGCTGGGCCGCACCGTCCCGGCCGGAGAAAACTGGCGGCCCCTGCCGCTGGATGAAGTGCGCAAGATCCACATTCAACGGGTGCTGGAACTGTGCAAGGGAAATCGCGTGCGCGCCGCACAGACCCTGGGGATCGGCCGCACGAGCCTGTACCGCTTTCTGAAACGCTCGGAGAAGAAAGCGGCGGCCGCGAAAGAGGGCGTTTAGCGGGGCGCTGAAAGAGACACCTCAGGGAGGTTCAGGGGCCGAAGCTCCGCCTCCCCCAACTCGTTCTTTTTCCGCAAGCTGTGAAGCCGCGGCCCACAAACCTCACCGGGTTTCTCCCCCCACCTGTCAGGAAGCCTCATTGCTGTTTCATTTTCGCACGACGTTTCATCCCGCGGCAGTGCCGGGTATGGCCAGCCTGCATATCGTCCACAGTTTCAAGTAGATGCGAAAACAGGCTCTGGCTGTTGGGGTGCACAAGAAATCGTCGAAACAGAATGAAAATGAGAGCGATGCCGCAGAAAAACTCGGTGGCCCGGCTTTGGCAGAACCATGGGCCGAACAACTATATCTGGTTTCCCTCCTGCACCTAGCCCACAAGGCGCGTGGCTCGACCGAGCGAGCCACGCGCCACCCCAATTGCTCGGAGCCGCCGAGGGTGCCGCGAGGCGGTCCTAGCGGTGTAGCTTTAGCGGCGGTCCGTGTATGTGTACGAGGCGTTGTGCAGCAGGGCTGCGGGCAGCGCCACGGTGGAATCCATGCGCACGAGCAAGCCCGTCTGCGCCGGCAAATCAACTTCCTTGCCCTTCCTGGCCACGATATACGCGCCGCTGCCGGCCAGACCAAGCACCGTGCCACGCAGCACATGGCTGAAGACTAGCCCGGCTGTGGAGCCGGCCGCTGTTCCCACCCCTACGGCCTCGACATCGCTTTTGACGCTGCGATTCTGCTGGACGACCTCGCCCTCCACGGTTTTCAGGTCCTTGCGGGCCTTGCCGGAGTCGGTTCCGCCGTTGTAGATGGAGAGGATGCTCATCTTGGCGGGAAAGAGGCGGCTTTCGACCTCGATGGAGTTGAAGACGAGATTCATCGAAGCGCCGCCGCGGAACATGGAAAACAGCTTGGGGCGGTTGACGGTGGTGATGGTGCCGTGAACCTTGGCTCCGGCAGGCAACACCATTTCGCTGCCCATAAAGACCGGCTCGGTCACGACGGCGGTAAACGGATCTCCGTCATGAGCCACGCTGGTGCTCAGGCCGTTGATCAGTCTGAGGCGCACTTGCGTGCCGGGAACGATCTGATTTGATTGGGCATACACCGCCGGGGTCAGCAAGAGCGCGAGCGAGACAGCGGCGCAAAGCAGCATGATGCGTTTCATTGAATCCTCCTAGATTGTGAGCGGAAGCGCAGTTGCTTCCACCAGGTGCCGGCCCTGCTGAGACCAAGAACCCAGGTCTCAGACAGGGTGAAATGCCCGAGGACTGGCTCGGGACGTGCCCGAGCAGTCTCCGAACGCCCCGGTGTCGTGGGGGTTGCCGCTGGCGCAGCGGTGCGGGTGCGGAGGATGCACCCGGGCTGTACGATACACCAAGGGAACGCAAGGTGATGCAAGAATTAAACGCCGATGTTCATAATCCGCCATGGCCTGCCGCTAGGCGGTCGTTGCCGGGCGGCGGGGCGTTTCTGCGTCCGGATGCCGGTTGGTGGCGCGGAGGCGGGGGTGGAGCGCCTCGGAAGCCGATTGCTGAGTTTTCCACAGACATGCTCCTTTTTCCACAGGCAGGCGGAAACCAGGATTGACAGGAGGTCCCCCCGGCGATTAGTCTGCACGCCACGACACGAGAGATTGTGTGCACTAAGGCGTGTGGAGGGTGGTATGGCCTTACAATCCAAGCAACGCAAATTCTCGGCCCCCAGGGAATCCGCCACCGAGCGCGAATTCGAGACGCTGTTGCGGCTGGCTGCGGACGTCCTCAAGGTTCGTCAGCCCGGCTTGTTGAAGAGGTCGGGGCACGCGCGCAGAAGGCGCGCGGCGACGGCGTAGGTGCGCCGGGAAAACCGCACGGGCTGTTTTCAACAGGCGTGTTGAGAGATGGGGTGTGCCGCCCGCCGGAATGGCTCCGGGGCTTGGACTCGAACCAAGATTCTAGGCTCCAAAGGCCCATGTGCTACCAATTGCACCACCCCGGAGCGGCGACGGAAATTGTAGCAGACATCCGCCGGATTTGTTTCCCCTGGAACGCAGCTGAATTTCCCCGGTTTGCCGCGCCGCCGCCAATTTGTTAGTCTGCTAGACACTTCCGAACACGGAGAGGTGTCCGAGCGGTTTAAGGAGCACGCTTGGAAAGCGTGTGTTGGGGAAACTCAACCGTGGGTTCGAATCCCACCCTCTCCGCCATTCAGTCTGCAGTTTTCTGTCTCTCGGGGGTGGTTTCCTCGAAAGATCGATTTTGCCGCCCAGAACGCGCGAGTAGCGGGAGTGGCAGTGTCACGCGTTTCTCTCGAACGTAGAGACGGGATGCCAATCAGGCCATGTTTCTCTGAGGCATGGCTGAGTAGTGGAGTTTCGCGAGACAAACCCAACGACCGGTTCGCATTGACTACCCTCTGTCAGTCAGTCTTGATTCTCTTTCCGTGCGATGCCACAGGGAATTCAGTCATCTACCCATAAAATATGTGTTTTTGGGGCCGTATGCTTTGCTGGCTTGGAGATATTTAGAATCAGGCACTCTTTGCGGAGCGCACTTTCTCGGCCAGTCCCTCGAACAAGAGAAATGAAAGACGCTTGCCCGCCGAGCGAGGCTGGGTGAGACTCATCAAAGGTTCTGACGCGCACTGCACCATGAACTTTGAGGAGGTTTCATGCCTCGCTGTCCTTGCCGGTCTTTGCTCCCTCTGCTGTTGATTCTAGTTGTCGTTTCGCCCGTCGCAGGCCAGCAGGCGCCTGAATCCTCGTCTCCTGCCCAACTGGACCCCAACAGTTCAACTTCGGCCTCTGCCCGTGCGGATCGCCCGAAGATCGGTGTGGCTCTCGAAGGGGGCGGCGCGCTGGGTCTCGCCCACATCGGCGTCTTGCAGTGGTTTGAAGACCATCACATCCCTATCGACTACATCGCGGGAACAAGCATGGGAGGGCTCGTGGGAGGTCTCTATGCAACCGGCAAAAGCCCAGAACAACTCCGCGAACTCGTCGAGCAACAGAATTGGGACATCCTCATCGGTGGCGAGACGCAATACCAGGACCTCTCCTTTCGGCGAAAAGAGGATCTCCGCGCCTATCCCAACTCCCTGGTTGTCGGTCTCAAGGACGGTCTCACCTTGCCCGCCGGCCTCAACGCCGGACAAGAAATCAGCCTTTTGATTGACCACGAAACGTTGCCGTATTCGCGACTTAGTTCGTTCGATCAGCTGCCGATCCCCTTCCGTTGTGTCGCCACCGATCTTGTTTCCGGAAAGGAAGTCGTCTTCCAGGACGGCTCGCTCGCCAAAGCGATGCGCGCCACCATGTCCATTCCCGGACTGTTTTCGCCAATTCGCGATGGGGACAAGGTGTATGTCGACGGCGGGCTGGTCAGAAATCTTCCTACGGACGTCGTGCGAAAGATGGGCGCGGACATCGTTATCGCGGTGCATCTGGAGACGGCTCCCGTAAAGCCCGAGGACCTTCAGTCTCTTTTCAGTGTGCTCGGGCGTTCCGTGGACGTGGTCATCCGCGAAAACGAAATTCGCGGCCTCTCGGCTGCGGACTTGATCGTCAACGTCGATCTGCGCGACTTCACTTCACTCGATTATCCCAAAGCGAAGTTGATCATGGACAGGGGCGCGAGCGCCGCGGGAGACAAAAGCCGCATCCTCATGCCCTACTCACTCAATGACGCCGACTGGAAACGCTGCCTGGCAGCGCGCGACGAACGGAAACAATCTCTCATCCCCACCCCCCATTTCGTCCGCGTGGAAGGCGCGAGCCCGGAGGCACGGAAGCAGCTCGAGCGTTCTCTGCAATCCCTTGTGGATAAGCCCATCGACACCCAATCGCTCGAAGCGATTCTCAACCGGCTTACGGGCACCGGCAGATACGAGTCATCCGGCTACCGGGTGGTGGAAGGCAACGGACAGGCGGGCCTCATCGTCACGGTCCACGAAAAAACTTACGCGCCGCCCACTCTCCAGTTCGGCTTCGAAATGGACGGCTCCGAAAGTGACAACGCGCACTTCACGCTGGCTTCGCGCCTCACGTTGATGGACATTTCCGGATACCGTTCCGAATGGCGCACGGACGTGCTCTTTGGCGCCACCTACGGCGTCGCAAGCGAGCTATACCGCCCGTTCACCGCGTCCAGCCGATGGTTCTTCGCGCCGCATGCCGATGCGGGCGACACGAACTTCTACGTCTACCGCAAGAGCGATCCTCTCGCCGAATACCGCGTGGCTCGCGCCAACATCGGCGGCGACCTTGGCTATGGATTCGGCCGCTTTGCCGAGGCAAGGGCCGGTTACGAGGTGGGATATCTGAATGCCCGCTTGCAGTTGGGAACTCCCCAATTTTCTTCCGTCGAAGGCCGCACGGGAGATTTCAAAGTCCATTTCTTGATCGATCACACCGACGACCCCGTATTTCCGCGCCGCGGCTTCGGCGTGGAAACCACATTTCGCTGGTTTGACTCCAGCCCGGGAGCAACCGGACCCTTCCCCATAATGCAGCTGATCGTTCGGCACTTTCAGCGCATCACGCGGCCCGCCTCGCTCTTTGTCGCCGCGGAGGGCGGTTCCACGTTCGGCTACCGAGGCACGGAAATCCCTCAATTCTTCCTGGGAGGGCCTTTGCGCCTCAGCGCCTACGGCACGAATGAGCTGTTCGGAAATCAGTACTACGCCTTCCGCATCGGCTACCTGCACGAGATTGCTTCGCTGCCGCCCTTCCTTGGCAAAAAGGTCTATGCCGTCGGCACGTACGAATTCGGCAAAATGTACGGCTTCGCCAATCAAAGCACGTTTCCAAACGATGTTGCCGTGGGCGTCATCGCACAGACGGCGTTTGGCCCCTTCTTCATTGGAGAAAGCATCGGCGATACGGGCCACCAGAAGTGGTTTTTCCAGCTGGGGCGCGTGTTCTGACGATTGCGGCGCGAGTTACTCGAAGTGGCACAGCTTTGCACAATCAAGCCAACCGCCCTAGCCCTCTGAAAACAAACATGACGAGTCGGGCACGGTCGAGTAATGGAGTTGTGCGATACAAACCCAGCGATCGGTTCGCCTTGCGAGCCTCGTCAAGGCGGAAGAGCATTCTGAAGGCAGAGAAACAACCCGTGGAGCAGGGCCGGATTTGTTACGGAACGCTGGCGTCGGGACGGTCTCTATGCTATTCCTTTGCACGCGGGCGAGCAGGGTGGCCCGAGACAGGCGAAGGGTGAGGAGGTTGTGTGAATGCGGTGAGGTGCTTCCGGCTTGTCGCTTCGGTTTTCGTGGCCTGGACTCTGGCTTTGCCCGCGTTTCACGGTTCGCAGGCCGCGGGCCAAGATTCTCAGACGGCGCAGGTTCCCGCGGTCGATCTGGAGCAAGGCAAGCGTCTATTTGAGCAGAACTGCTCCCCATGTCACGGCGTGGATGCTGGCGGCGGAGACGGTCCGGATCTTCACGGCGCTCCGGGGCGCTTGGGCGATCGAGCGGTGCAAGACATCCTCCGGAGAGGAATCCCAGGCACCGCAATGCCGGGATCTTCCACCCTCTCGGAAAACGAAGCGGCCAACGTCGTCGCTTATCTCCGAAAGCTGACGAGCACGACGACCACCGAAACAGCAGCGGGTGACCCCAAGAAGGGCGATGCGCTCTACAACTCCAACGGCTGCGCCGCGTGCCATATGATCGGCGGCCAAGGCGGGAGCATCGGACCCGACCTGAGCCGCATTGGCGCGATGCGCGGAGCCGCGAATCTGAAGGCGCGATTGCAAGAGCCCGGCACGAATTTGCCCAAGGCGGAAGACGGCCCCTTTGGCAACAGCTGGACCCAGTATTTGATGTTCCGTGCGATTGATAAGAACGGACGCGTCGTCGAAGGCATGCGCGTGGGCGAAGACTCCTTCGCCATTGTTCTGAAGGATAGCAGCGGAACATTTCGCGGATTGTGGAAGCCCGAGCTGCGCTCCCTGGAAAAAGAGCCCGGGAAGAGTTTTATGCCGAGTTTCAAGGACACCTTGTCCGCGGCGCAGTTGGACGACCTGGTGGCCTATCTGACGACCCTGAAGGGCACGCCATGAAAGCTCTCCGATGCGCGCTGGTATGTGTTGTTTCGGTCTTGTCGGTTCCGATGCGATCGCTTGCGCAAGATGTGTCCTACGAACGGTTGCTGCACGCCGACGACACACCGCAGGACTGGCTGATGTACGGCGGCGATTATCAGTCGCAGCGGTTCTCCGGGCTAACACAGGTCAACCGCAAGAATGTCCGTAGTCTCAAGCCGGTGTGGATGTACCAGCCCGACCATCCCCTTCAGCCCATGGAAACATCTCCCGTGGTGGTGAACGGAATCATGTACATCACGGTGCCGCTGAGCACGGTGATTGCTCTGGATGCGCGCCTGGGCACTAAGATCTGGAGCTGGTCGGCCAAGCTTCCGGAAAAGATTTACACCGTTGGCGTGCACCGTTCGAATCGCGGCGTGGCCGTTCTCGGCGATACCGTATATGCGGAAACGCTTGACGCGCACCTTGTCGCGCTCGACGCTACCACGGGCGCCGTGAAATGGAATGTCCACGTGGACGACAACAACCTAGGGTACGCGATGACGGGCGCGCCTCGCGTGCTTAATGGAAAAGTCATTGTGGGCGTTTCCGGAGGAGACGTGGGCATTCGCGGCTTCGTGGATGCTTACGACGCGAAGACGGGCCGGCGGCTCTGGCGTCTTTGGACCATTCCGAGTCCGGGCGAGCCGGGTTCGGAAACGTGGGGAAAAGATATGTCCGGCACGGGCGGTGCCGGCACATGGGGCACCGGATCCTATGACCCGGAGCTAAACCTATTGTATTGGACCACCGGAAACCCCGCTCCTGATTACAACGGCCATAACAGGGAGGGGGACAACCTGTACTCGGACTCCCTGCTGGCCATCGACGCCGATACGGGAAAGATGAAGTGGTATTTCCAGTTCACGCCGCACGATACGCATGACTGGGACGCCATTCAAGTTCCCGTGCTGTTCGACCAGACTGTGGGCGGCAAACCCCGGAAGTTGTTGGCACTGGCGAACCGCAATGGATTTTATTACGTTCTGGACCGTGTAACGGGCGAGTACGTCGCCGGCGTTCCTTTCGTGAAACAAACTTGGGCCAAGGGGCTCGACGACAAGGGGCGGCCGATTGTGTTGCCCAATACAGAGCCAACTCCGAAAGGGCAACTGGTCTATCCCGATGGCCACGGAGGCACGAATTGGAACAGCCCGTCCTACAGCCCTCAGACAAAACTGTTCTACGTGTCCGCTCGTGAAATTGGCGCCTATACCGTGGAAGGGCAGCCGAAAGTGCACTTTCCCGATTTCGGTGGCGGCGGACGAATCACTCTTACCGGAGATGACGCCTACGGCGCCATCCGCGCTCTGGATGTGATGACCGGCAAGTTGCAGTGGGAGTACCGGATGCTGGCCCCTGCGGAGGCCAGCACGCTGGCGACCGCGGGCGGCCTTGTTTTCGCGGGAAGCAACGAAGGCAATTTCTTCGCACTGGATGCCGCCAGCGGCAAGTTGTTGTGGGAGTTTACGGTCGGTGGAACGAATTCCGAGTCCAATCTGATTACCTATGCAGTGGATGGCAAGCAATACTTGATCGGAGCTTCCGGCAACTGCTTTGTGGCCTTTGCCTTGCCGTGACAGGAGACTGTTCATCCATGAAAGTTAACAGACGAAAGCTGTTGTCACTGCTGGGTATGTCTCCGGCGCTTCTGGCGGGCTCCCGTGTGGAGGCGGAACAGAAGAAGAAAGGCGTGCACAGCGGTGCGGGAAGCGAACCGAAGTTGACGGCGCTCAGTCCAAAGGGCGCTCCGCCCGCCGTAGCTCGGTTTGCCATGGCTCCTCGGCTCGGCACGCTCGACGGGAAGACGATCTACATGGTCGATACGGGTTTTTTTGGCGGCGGCACGCTGCTGCAAGAAATGCAGGAGTGGTTTCAGCAGAACGTGCCTGGCGTCAAGACCGTTTTCCGGAAGAAGGCCGGCGGATATGCCGAGGATGACCCGAAACTCTGGGCGGAAATCAAGGCGAACGCCAACGCCGCGATCATGGCCATCGGTCATTGAGGGGGCTGCGCGCCAGCGACCGTCGGTCACTGCATCACGATGGAAAAGATGGGAGTCCCCGCAGTTCCAATCATCACCAGGGCCTATTTGGATTTGGCGAAAGCCACCGCGGCGAGACGAGGCATGCCGCTTGAACGAATCACGTTCACTCCCCATCCGGTGTGGGGCAAGACACGTGCGGAACTGACCGCGCTGGTAAGAGGTCCGGATCCAGTGACGGGAAAACCGATGATGAAGGAGGTCTCCGACGCGTTCACCGTGCCGCTTTCCGCGGAGGAGAGTCAGACCGGAGCTCAGAATGTTTCGGCAGGGCCGCTTGTCTACGGCCCGGACACCTTGGATAACCTGCAGGAGTTCTTCCGGGACAATGGCATGACGGATTACCTGCCGATCATCATTCCCACGGAAGAGAAAGTAGAGGCGATGCTCCGGGGGACGAGCCACAATCCGGACGAAGTGCTCCGGAAACCAATCCAGGGCGTGGGCTATCAGTCCGCGCAGTGGGGTTACACGGTGAGGCAAGTCGCGGTGAACGCGGTGATGGCGGGATGCCGGCCGGAGTATTTTCCGGTGGTGCTGGCCATGGCCTCCACGGGCCCATTAGGGCTTTTCGGTTCTACGACGTCGTCCAGCACCTCGATCGTGATTAACGGTCCCATCCGCGACAAGCTCAACATGAATTACGGACTCGGAGCGCTGAGCCCCTTCGCGCAGTCCAATGCCACCATCGGGCGATCGTGGACGTTGATGGGAAAGAACCTCACGCCCGGCGGTATACCCGGGGATACCTATCAAGGTGGGCAAGGGAACAATCTGGACTACAACAACGTCGTGATCGCCGAGGACGAGAAGAACAGCCCGTGGACTCCCTTTCACGTGCAGATGGGATTCAAGCCCGAGGAAAGCGTGGTGAGTGTGTTCGGCGGACCCGACATCCGCCAGGGTCACGGCGCGAAGGGCGCGGGAGTGGCGGAGAATGCGATGTTCGACGAACAGATCAGCTACATGTTCCGCTCCATGGTGGGGGCCGGCGCGCTGGTGGTGTGCGACCCGCTGGTGGCCCAACGTCTGGTGGAGCAGGGATACGACACCAAGGAAAAGCTCTCCGATTGGCTGTGGAAGAACACGCTGCGCACAGCGAAGGAATATCGGGAGTCCTTCCTGGCCTACGTGCACTATTATCCGCTCGCGCTGCAGGGAAGAGAGCCCTATGCCACGTGGTACAAGGTTCCCGAGGATACGCTGATTCCGTGGTTCCCGAAAGCCTCCAACATCAACTTCGTCGTTTGCGGAGGCCAGGCCAATGCCTTCTTCCAAGTGGCGAACATGAATCACGGCAGGAGCGCATCGATCGACAAGTGGATGTAGACGGGCTTGGCGCGGACTGGCGATTCCAAAACTCCTGCGCGATGCGGCCAATATTCCGAGCATGGGGAGGTCAGACAACGTGACCAGGAGAATCTTGTCTTTAGGAATGGTGGCGCTGGGCGTCGCCGCATTGCTTGCCGCCTCGCTCGGAAGAACGAGCGCAACCCAGATCAGCGGCCCAGGGATGCAGATCCACAACGACGAAATCGGCGGGACCGTCACGAGCACCAGCGGGCCGGAAGCAGGAGTGTGGGTGATCGCGGAAACTAACGACCTGCCCACGCACTACATCAAGGAAGTGGTGACCGACGATCGCGGCCGCTACCTGATCCCCGGCCTGCCCAGGGCCAAGTACGCCGTCTGGGCGCGCGGCTACGGATTGGTGGATTCGCCCAAGGTGCAGGCCGAACCAGGCCAGCGGGTGGATCTGAAACCGAGCGTGGCGCTCGATGTGAAGACCGCCGCGCAATACTATCCCGGCAACTATTGGTACGCCCTGCTGGCGGTGCCCGGGAAAAACGAATTTCCCGGCACGGATGTGGCGGGAAACGGCATTTCACCGAACGTGAAGAGCCAGGGCCAGTGGATCCACCTAATCAAGACCGATAGCTGTGAGTCGTGCCACCAACTGGGCAACCTGTATACGCGGACGATTCCGGCAATGTTCAGCGATCTGGATCCGGCGCAGGCCTGGCTGCGCCGCGTGCAGTCCGGACAGGCTGGCGCGATCATGATCGGGGGGCTGTCTCAACTCGGCGTCAAGCGAGCCACCGAACTGTTTGGCGATTGGACCACGCGGATTGCGCAGGGCGAGTTGCCCGCGGAGGTGCCTCCGCGGCCGCAGGGCGTCGAGCGCAATGTCGTGATCACCCAGTGGGACTGGGCCGATCCGAAAGCCTATCTGCACGACGAAATCTCCACCGACAAGCGCAATCCCAATCGAAACGCCCACGGCCTGATCTATGGATCGCCCGAGGAGAGCCGCGACTATCTGCCGGTCCTCGATCCGGTGCACAACACGGCCAGCCGGGTGAGCGTTCCGTATCGCGATGCGAACACGCCGGGGCAACCCAAGCCGTTGAAAGCCTCCCCGGTGTGGGGCGATGAGGCGATCTGGGACAGCCACACGACGCCTCACAATCCGATGTTCGACGAGCGCGGGCGGGTGTGGTTTACCGCTCGCATTCGTGCCCGCGACAACCCGGCGTTCTGCAAGGCGGGGTCCAGCCTTGCTTCGGCCAAGCTCACACCGGTCGAGAGCTCCGGCCGCCAGTTGGAGGTGTACGATCCGGCGACCCAGCAAATCTCGATGATCGACACTTGCTTCGGCACGCACCATTTGCTGTTCGCCGAAGATGCCAACAACACGCTGTGGACCAGCAGCGGCGGTGGCGGCGGAGTCGTGGGTTGGCTGAATACCAGGATGTGGGACCAGACACACGACGCGCAGAAATCGCAAGGCTGGACGGCGTTGGTGCTGGACACCAATGGCAACGGCAAGCGCGACGCCTATCTGGAAGGCGAGCAGAAAATGGCCACGACGCCGGGTGGCGAAAGTTTGGGCGCGTCGTCGGCGCTAAACGCACCAACGGATCCCACCAAGGATACGCGCCTCAACGCGGCGTTCTACGCTCTGGCGGTTGGCACCGACGGGATGGTCTGGGGCACGGTGCTGGGTTTCCCCGGCGGGATCGTACGCTTGAATCCGGGACCCAACCCTCCGGAGACAGCTCTGGCGGAATACTACGAAGTGCCGTGGGATGACCCCAAGGCCCCGGTCTGGGGTTATTCGCCGCGGGGAATGGACATCGACCGCAAGGGCGTCGTCTGGGTGGCGCTGGCGAGCGGGCACCTGGCCAGCTTCGACCGGCGCAAATGCAAGGGGCCGCTCAATGGGCCGCAGGCGACCGGGCGGCAGTGTCCGGAAGGCTGGATACTTTATCCGACGCCGGGACCGAAGTTCAAGAACGTGACGGACTCTGGCAGCGCCGACTCGCACTATTACGCCTGGGTGGATCAGTTCGACACGCTGGGGCTGGGTAAGGACACGCCGATCGTTACGGGCAATTCGTCGGACTCGCTGCTCGCTCTGGTGAACGGGAAGTTTGTGATTCTGCGCGTGCCCTATCCGATGGGCTTTTTTGCGAAAGGGATGGACGGGCGCTTTGACGATCCGAAGGCCGGCTGGAAGGGAAAGGGAGTCTGGACGACCTGGGGTAACCGCACGCCGTTCCACAGCGAGACGGGGAAAGGGACGAGCCCCAAGGTGGTCCACTTCCAAATTCGACCCCATCCACTCGCGGATTGATCGAAATATCTGCGGCCGTTTACATTCGTGGTGTATCTCTTAAGTGCGAATCTTCATGGAAGGGCCGTGCGGAGTGGAGTTTAGTGGAGCAGAGCCGGCCAGCGATGCGTCGCTGGCCGGCTCTGCTCCTTCTTTGAGTGAAGTTAGCGTGTCGTTGCGGACGTAGGTTTACCTATCCCCGAGCCAGAACGTCAAGCCGCCCAAAATACCGTTCTCGTGCGTGACAGTCTCGTAAATAGTCAGGGAGCCGCTGTTGTTGTATGTATCTTTGTACGCCCTAACGTCCAGACGCTCATACTTAACGGTGAACCCGATGTGCTTGGAAGCGAAGAAGGTGAGACCGATTCCTTCCTCCGGCGCCGTCATAGTGGTGCTGTACATATAGTTCGACGTGTAGGTTCCTCTGGTATACAGGTCGCCGTTGCGATCGGTGTTGACCGAGGGCCCGGCTTCGACGAACACTCGAATGCGGTCTCCCACTTTGGCGGAAACGCGGCCGCCAACAAATAGGCTATTGATTCGGTCATTGTAGACATCAGACTCGTTGTAGTAAGTGTTGGTATACGTGTTCCGGACATTGCCTCGATAGGCCACGCCAAGAACCGGGCCGAGTGAAAACCGCCCTGATCCGACCGGGAAGAGGATCGCTCCTTCCACGTTGATCTTCCACGTATTATTTCCCTTCGTGCAAGTTGTATACGAGTCGGGGTTCTCGCAGTACCCGAAGTCGCCACCCCACATGCTCCCGCCGACCAAGGTGTCGAACTCACCGTTGATGGAATTGGATCCGGCTCCCGACGCCGCTGGCCCTGCCTGGGCCGTCGAAGCTGCCGCGAACATCAGGAAAACCCCAACCAGCATGGTGCAAAAACGTAGTTTCGAACTAGCCATCACTTCCTCCGTGGCTACTGCGAAAAGCTTCTTCATTTTCTGAACTCTCCTCTTGAGTTTTGAAGTTGTGCCTGTCCAGACCCGGCAAGCTCGCCTAGGTACTGGTACTCGATATGGTAGAGGTAGAAATGCGGATATGCCAGTCTGAACCAAAGTCAAAGTGACCTAATTGTCACATCGTCGCACTATTTGTAACATATTGATTCTAATGGAATAGTCGTACTTCTGGCGTTCGGTATCTGCGTGGCGTAATTTTCAGCAGATCCTCGGCCGCCTCAACCTAGTGGTGGAACTCCGCACAGGCGCAGGGATTCCGCGATGAGGTCGTGGATATAGTGCAGCTGTTCCGGGGCAATGACGTAGGGCGGCAGGACGTACACCACATTGCCCAGGGGGCGCAGCAGAACGCCCGCGTCGAGGAAGAACTTGTAGAGCACAGGCCGCAGCTTGGACGCGTAGCCGGCATCCTCGGCGCGCAGTTCGATGGCCGCGACCGTGCCAATGGACCGGACGTCTCCTACCGCAGGATGATTCCGGATCGCCGCGAGCCGCTCGCGGTGAATCCGGCTGATGGCTTCAATGCGCTCGAAGACCGGCTCGCGCTCGAAGATTTGGAGGCTGGCCACGGCGGCGGCGGCCGCCAGTGGGTTCCCCGTGTAGGAATGGCCGTGGTAGAAGGTGCGCGCGCGGTCGGGGCCGACGAAGGCCTCGTGGATTTCGTGGGTGCACAGCGTGGCGCCCATGGGGAGGACGCCGCCTGTCAGGCCCTTGGACAGGCACATGAGGTCGGGGACGACCCCGGCCAATTCGCAGGCGAACATTTTCCCGCACCGCCCGAAGCCCGTCAGCACTTCGTCGGCGATCAGCAGGACGCCGAAGTCGCTGCAGAGCTGCCGAACGCGCTGCAGAAACTCAACCGGGTGGACGATCATGCCGCCCGCACCCTGCAGCAGCGGTTCGACGATCACGGCCGCGATCTCGCTATGTTTTTCCTCGAGCAGCCGCTGCAAGGGAGCCACGCAGTCGATGGCGCAGGTGGGGCGCGTCTTGCCCACGGGACACCGGTAGCAATACGCGGAAGGAATGCGATGGACCGGGAACAGCAGGTCTCGAAACGGCGCGGTGAAGGACGAATCGGCGCCGACCGACATGGCCCCGGCGGTATCGCCGTGATAGGCGTGATCCAGACCCACCAGCAATTTTTTCTCTGGGCACTCGGTATTCTTCCAATACTGGACGGCCATCTTGAGCGCGACTTCGACGGCGGTCGAGCCGTTATCGGAGAAGAAAATGTGCGCCAACTGGCCGGGCAGGATTTTTTGCAGGCCGTCGCGGAGCTCTTCGACCGCCTGATGCGTAAATCCCGCGAGCAATACATGATCGACGCGGGCGGCCTGCTGGGCGATGGCGGAGACAATGGCCGGATGGCCGTGGCCGTGGAGATTGACCCACCAGGACGAGATGCCGTCGATCAGGCGGCGGCCGTCGTCGGTGTGGAGATACACGCCCTCGGCTCGGGTGACGCGGATGGGCGGCGGGTCGAGCGCTTCCTGCGTGAACGGGTGCCAGATCTGCAGGCGCGGGTTCATGATTGAAAAACCGCGCGGTCGAAGTGGCGTTGGAAAACAGCGCGGAGCACATTCCGGTCGATTTTGGCCAATTTCGGCACGTTTCCGACCACCGGAATGTCACCATAGCGCTCGATGGCCTTCCGGTTTTCCGAGTTGGGCGGGCCCACCAGCACCACTCCGCGGACATCGAGCCGGGCTGCTCGCAGCGCCGCCAGCGACAGCAGCGTATGGTTGATGGTGCCGAGCGCCGTCCGGGACACCAGCAGAACCGGCAGCTTGAGATGCCGCATCAAGTGGGTCATGAACTGCGACTTGTTGATGGGCACAAGCACCCCTCCCGCGCCCTCGGCCACCAGAGCTTCCCGCGCCGGGATGTGCGGCATCCGAATCTTGCGCAATTCGATACGGATTCCCGCGCGCTGTGCGGCCAGATGCGGCGAAACCGGCGGAGTAAAGCGGTAAACCTCCGGCACGACGCGGCTGCGGGGCAACTGCGCCAGATGCATCACGGTCTTGCTGTCGGTGCCCTCGCGCGTTCCGGTCTGTATCGGTTTCCAATAGTGCGCGTCGAGGGCGGCGCAGAGCAGGGCGGAAACCACGGTCTTGCCGACGCCGGTGTCTGTCCCCGTGATGAAGAAACGGCTAGGCATGCACGGTGCTGGCGGAAGAGGTTTGCGGCGCTGACTGGCACGCCGTATGGATGGCCGCGGCGAGGCGGCGAACATCTTCGAGGGAGATCCGGCTGGTCAGCGAAAGACGCAGGCGGGCGGTGCCGGGCGGCACGGTCGGGGGGCGTATGGCTTTCACGGCGAAGCCGTTTTCCTGCAGCTGAGCCGCCACGTGCAAGGCCGTTTCGTTGTCGCCCAGCAGCACGGGCACGATCTGGGTGGTGCTGGCGCCGAAGCTGTGCCCGGCGGCTGCGAGCGCCTGGCGCAAGGCCGTGGCGATATGGCGCAAATGCGCGCGTTCGCTTTCCGCGGCGCGCGCCAGATGCAGAGCCGCGCGAATCTGCCCGGCGAGATACGGCGGCATGGCCGTGCTGAAAAGAAATGTGCGAGCCCGGTTGATGAGCAGGTCGCGGAGCGCGCGGCTGCCGCAGACGACGGCTCCGGCGCTGGCCAGCGCCTTTCCGCAGGTGTGCATGATGGCGAGAATGTCCCGTTCGAGCCCGAGTTCGGCGGCGATGCCTCGCCCCTGGGGACCGCGGACTCCGATGGCATGGGCCTCGTCGATCACGAGTTCCGCTCCGTATGCCTGGGCCAGCCGGACGATGTCGCGCAGGGGAGCTACATCGCCCTCCATGCTGAAGACCGTTTCGGTGACGATCAGCTTCGCGCCTTTTGCGTCGCGGTGCTCGCGCAGGGCGTGTTCGAGAAACTCCAGGTCTCCGTGGGGATAAACGATTTTGGCCGGGCCCGAGAGGCGAATTCCGTCGATCAAGCTCGCGTGGTTCAGGGCGTCGGAGAAGACGATGTCGCCGGGCTGCAGCAGCGAACCGAGCAGGCCGATGTTCGCGGCGTATCCGGAGCTGAAGCACAGGGCTGTTTCGGTTCCGGCAAAATCCGCAAACTCGGTTTCCAGTTCCTCCCATGCGCGGTCATTTCCGGAGAGCAGGCGCGATCCGGTCGAGCCGGTCAATAACGAGCGCGCCACCGCGTCGAGCAGTGCTTGCTTGAGCCGCGGATCGGCGGCCAGCCCAAGATAATCATTCGAGCAGAGATTGATGCCGCCCGGCACCTCGAGCGTTCGAAACTGCGCTTGCGCGCGCAGGTCATCGAGTTCCCGCGCGATGCGGCCGCGAAGTGCTCCGTGGTTCGTTTTAGGCACTCTGCATTGCCCTCATGCCGAGATTTTCCAGCAGGCGTTGGTCCGCGTCGGGTCCGGGGTTGGGCGTGGTGAGGAGTTTTTCGCCCGTAAAGATGGAGTTTGCTCCGGCCAGAAAACAGAGGGCTACGGCTTCCGGCGACATCTGGCGGCGTCCGGCGGCCAGGCGCACGCGCGATGCGGGCATCAGGATGCGGGCGGTGGCGATGGCGCGCACCATCACCAGCGGGTCCAGCGGCTCGGCGTGTTCCATGGGCGTGCCTTCGTTGGGGACGAGCATATTGATCGGCACGCTTTCCGGATGCGGATCGAGTTGCGAAAGCTCCTGCAACAGGCCGATGCGGTCTTCCTCGGACTCGCCCATTCCCAGAATCCCGCCGGAGCAGACGGTGATGCCGGCCTGGCGCACGTGCGCGATAGTTTCCAGGCGGTCTTCGTAGACTCGCGTGCTGACGATGTTGCCGTAGAATTCGGGCGACGTGTCGAGATTGTGGTTATAGGCGGTGAGGCCGGCTTCCTTCAGTCGGCGGGCCTGGGATTCGGTGAGCATCCCGAGCGTGCAGCAGACTTCCATGTGGAGCGCCGCGACGCCGCGCACCATTTCGAGGACGCGCTCAAAATCCTTGCCGTCGGAGATCTGGCGCCATGCCGCTCCCATGCAGAAACGCGTGGCCCCTTCGGCCTGGGCCTGCCGGGCGGTCTCCAGAACTTCGGCGGGATTCAACAGTTCTTGCCGGGCGATGCCGGCCTTGTGGTGCGCGCTCTGCGAGCAGTAGCCGCAGTCCTCGGGGCACCCGCCGGTTTTGATCGAGAGCAACCGGCACAGCTCGACCTCCTCGGGCTTGTGAAACGCGCGGTGGGCGGTCTGCGCCTGAAAGATGAGTTCGGGGAGAGGCAGGTGGTAGACCTGGCGTATCTCCTCGCGAGTCCAGTCGTGGCGAATGCGCATGGGCAAAGTGTCCCCTTTGTTGATTTTCAAAGATATCAAAATCGGGCGCGCACGAGGCGGGAAAACTAGCGGGCAGGGAGCGCAGGGGGCTACACCGGCATCTCCGCGCTCTCGGTGCCTGCTCTGTGCTCTGTGCGTTGAATCTTTTGCCGTCGCATTGCACCGGATTAACACAGAGGACGCAGAGCCAGCCCTGAGTACACCGAGAAACACGGTGGCCCGTTTAGAGCGTGTTGCACAACGCAGCTAAGTGTCTATCGTGTCGAAATCGGGTTATGCAACAGCTTCTACCGAGCGGTGGCGCCGACCGGCTTTTTCGTTCCGCGGGCGCGTTCGAGTTCGGACAGCCCCTGGAGCAAATCCTCGACCAGGTCGGCGGAGTTCTCGCAGCCAGGCGACAAACGGATCAGGGTGTCCGACAGGCCGAGTTCGGCGCGCGCCTCGGCGGGAATGGATGCGTGGGTCATCGTCGCGGGGTGGCAGACCAGCGCCTTCACGCCGCCCAGGCTCTCGCCCAGGGCGAAATAGGTCCGGGAGGAGACAAACGAGACCACCTCCTCGATGGTTCCGTTCAACTCAAACGACACCATGCCTCCAAAGCCGGTCATCTGGCGGCGCGCGATGTCATGGCCGGGGTGGCTGGCCAGGCCGGGGAAGTAGACGCGGCGCACCAGCGGGTGGCCTTCGAGGGCGATGGCGATGGCGATGGCGTTCTGTTCGTGGCGCTGCATTCTGAGTTCGAGCGTCTTCAGGCCGCGCAGTGTGAGCCAGCAATCGAAGGGCGAGGGGACCGCGCCCGTCGCGTTTTGGAGAAACTTGATGGGCTCGAAGACGGCCGGATCTTTGGCGAGCGCCGCTCCCTGGATGGTGTCGGAATGACCGGCCAGGTATTTCGTCACGCTGTGGATCACGATATCCGCGCCGAGTTCAAAGGGTTGCTGGAAGCAGGGGGTGGCGAACGTATTGTCGACCACCACGAGGGCTTTTTGGGCATGCGCCACTTTGGCCACGGCGGCGATATCGTTGATCAGCAGGCGCGGGTTGGTCGGTGATTCGAGCCAGACCAGCCGCGTGCGGGGCGTCAGGGCCGCTTCGACAGCCGCCAGGTCGGCCGTATCGATCTGCCGGGGCACGACGCCGATGGGCTGGAAGACCTTGTTGAGGATGCGGTAGGTGCCGCCGTAGACGTCGCCGGGGATGATGACCTCGTCGCCCGGGCGCAGATAGGCTTGCAGCACCGCATTCTCAGCCGCCAGCCCGGAGGCAAACGCGGCGGCGTGCTCGACACCCTCCAGCGCCGCCAGCACACCCTCGAGCCGCTGGCGCGTGGGGTTATTGGTGCGCGAATAGGAGAACCCCTTGTCGTGGCCGGGAGCTTCCTGCTCGTAGGTCGAGGTCTGAAAGATCGGGGCGACCAGCGCTCCCGTTTCGGGCTCCGAAGGCTGGCCCGTGTGAATCGTCTTTGTCCCGAATTTCATGGCGTCACTCCCTCCGTCCCCGGATAGGTACAGGCTCCATTGGATGCAGCAGAGCCCTTGTCGGTGCCCGGGGCACCGATCTAGACCAGCGGCAGGTCCGCTCCAGGCGGACATCTGTGCCGGTTCAAATGCAGTTTGGGAGTTGAATCTTCAATCGACCGGCGTTCCGGTCAGTTGAGGATCTTATCTCTCCCCACTGGGCAGGAATTAGCACCTTGGCAGTTGCACCAGGTTGCTGTGGCTTCCTCGGGCCTGTCCCCTCAGCCACTCTGGATAAGCGCTGCTGATGAAGCAGCAGGAAAATGCTAACAAAAGCAAATCTTGGCCGTCAAGACCGAAAGTCCTCACACCGGCAGAGTGGCGGCTCGTGGTGCGCCGATGTGGTGAATCGCAAGAGACATATTGGCGCTATCCGCCCCCTACGCGGCAGGGCCGGGGCACTGGGGGTCTCTACAGCTTGTAGCCGATCTTGCGGACGAACTCGTGGCGCTGTTTCGCGTCTTCGGGCCCCTCGACGCCTTTGGGCGAGTTGCCGTCCACCACCCCCAGGAGGGCGCGTCCCTGCGGCGTCTGCGCGACGATCACTTCCACGGGATTGGCCGTGGCGCAGAAGATCGAGCAGACCTCGAAGCAGTCGCGCACCCGGCTCAGAAGGTTGATCGGGTAGGCCTGGCGGAGCAGGAGGATGAACGCATGGCCTGCCCCGACCGCCTGAGCATTGGAGACCGCTGCGCGGCGCAACTCGTCGTCATTGGCCTCCGCGCGGACCAGGCACGGCCCGGAGGCCTCGTTGAAGGCCACGGCAAATTTCGCCCCCGGCACGGTGTTGACCACGACTTCGTAGAGGTCCTCCGCGGTTTTGATGAAGTGAGAGTGTCCCAGGATCAGATTGGCGCCCTCCGGGATTTCCATGCGCACGCTGAGGAGTTCCATTTTTCATCCTTGTCCGGCAAAAACTTCCCACATTTGGAATCGATGCGACGATGGCCGGAGATCACTTCGGCCGAAGTCCATTATCAGCAGTGTGTCGGCGCGGGGCAAGAGCCCAGATGGTTGGCAGTCCGCGTGCTAAAAATATTGTGACGCCAATTCGATGCGGTTGGCATCCAACAAAGTAGGCGGTAGAGACAAACATCTGCCTGCAGGCTTTTGAAACGCAGCCGATGGGAGCAATGAACGAGCCAACGACATGTTTCTGAAAACGCTCCAGCAGGCCAAAAGATTCTTTCGGGTGCTCTTCGGCTTCACATTACTTGCCGGGGGCGTGGTGATGCTGGTCACACCGGGACCCGGCTGGCTGACCATCTTCATCGCCTTGGGTGTCCTGGCGGCCGAGTTTGTCTGGGCGCGACGCCTGCTCGACCGGCTGAAGGAGCAGGGCGGACGCCTGCGCGACTCCGTTCTTCCGAAGACCGACCGCGCCTGAGCCACCGGCCGGCTTGATTTTCCCGCTTCCGCAGCATTCCCAATTGTGGTTTCATCCCTACTTGGGGTTCCGCAGCTGCTGTTAGCTGTGATTTTCCCTCGAAGCGCAGAGTAGGGTGCCTGCGCTACTACCACGGAGGTGTTTGTGGCGGGCAATTCTTCCAACCGATGGGCCGGAAAATGGGCGTTGGTCACCGGAGCCAGCGCCGGGATTGGCTGGGCGCTGGCCGAGCAACTCGCCGCGCGAGGCGCAAACCTGGTCCTTACGGCGCGCCGGATCGGCCGCCTGGAGAAACTTGCGTCGGACCTGTCGGTGAAGCGAGGAATCAAGACCGAACTATTCGCCACTGACCTGGTCCGCCCCGAGGCGCCGGCGGAGATTTATGCCTTTACGGCCGGGAAGGGGATCGAGGTTGAGCTGCTGGTGAACAACGCAGGCTTCGGAGCGTTTGGCTACAACCACGAAATCGAGGGAGCGCGCCTGCTCGACATGATTCAGTTGAACTGCTCGGCAGTGGTGCATCTGACGCGGCTGTACGTTCCCGGAATGGTCGAGCGGAAGCATGGGGATGTCCTGATCGTGGCATCGACCGCCGCGTTTCAGGCGGTGCCGTTCATTTCGGCCTACGCGGCGACCAAGGCGTTCGATCTGATTTTCGCCGAGGGGATCGCCGAGGAGGTGGCCCGGTTTGGCGTGCGCGTGTGCGCTCTGTGCCCCGGCTCGACGAACACGGAGTTCAAGGACGTCGCGGGGCAGCCCGATCGTGTGTTCCGGGTGGCCGAAACGGCCGAAACGGTGGCGCGCGCGGGCCTGGAGGGGCTGGAGCAGGGCAAGAGCTGTGTGATCTCGGGACGGCGCAACCGCCTGATGGTCCTGGGAGAGCGGCTGGCGCCGCGGCGCTTCGTGGCCAGAATGGCGGCCAAGGTGATGGGCCCTTCCGAGTCGTAGAACGTGGGGGGTGGTGAATCCGGGGGGAGGGT
The DNA here is from genome assembly GCA_020072765.1 of Terriglobia bacterium. Taxonomy (GTDB): domain Bacteria; phylum Acidobacteriota; class Terriglobia; order Acidiferrales; family UBA7541; genus Palsa-295. The sequence continues at coordinate 13,251 of JAIQGD010000006.1, read as the reverse complement.
GCGGCGGGCCCGCCGCAAGCAGGCCCGCCCGGCGAGTTCTACAGCTTTACTTCGCTGACCTGGACGACCGGCTGTACGTTGGTGTAATTGGGGACGTCCTTCCCGATGGCCTGGGCATTGGGTCCGAACGCGGCCTGAAAAGCTTCCACCGAATCGAACAAGAGATGCCCGACGGCGAGAAAGGGAGCGGGCGAGCCGGGCATCCCGCCCGCGAGACCTTGCTCGATGGCCACACCTTTTAGCGCCGGGCCGAGCAGTTTCTTCACCATGGGCATGTGCGTGTTGACGTAGTATCCCATATCAAATTTGTTTCCTTCACCGTTTGGATACAGCACCGTGACCTTGATCATGATGTTCCTTTTCTCCCCTTTTGAAATCGAGATGGCAAAACCAGTTGCTTCAACGCGCAAAATCCGCACACACGCATGATGCTCGCGGTAGCGTCAGGCCGGCGGCCCACGCAGCGCCGGGTTAAGGCAGCGCAAAAACTACCAGGGCTTGCTTATTGTCTCCGCCGCTTCCGGCGGCGGCCATGATGGCGACGTACTGCTTGCCGTTCTTGCCCTGATAGGTGATCGGCACGGCCGTTGCGGTGTAGGCCAGCTTGGTGGACCAGAGTTCCTTGCCGGTTTTCGCGTCGAACGCGCGGAAGCGGTTGTCGCTGGTCGCGCCGATGAACACCAGTCCTCCCGCCGTGGCGATGGGACCGGCAAAGGCGCCGGGACGTCCGGTATGCTGCTTGGCTTCCGGCAGTTCCTCGGTGATCCCCAGCGGCACCGACCAGGCGATCTCGCCCGTGTTGGCGTTGACCGCCACCAGGCTTTCCCAGGGCGGTTTCTGGCACGGCCAGTTACCGAGCGTGCGCCCGCTGGAGTCCTTGGCCGGGGCGGAGAAGAGGGCCATCTGGCCGTTGAAGCCGGGAGCGACGCCGCGATCGTAGGGAAGCTGGATGTCCGCGGTCTCCGGGGTGTAGCGCGGATTCTTCGCGATCCAGCCGCTCGAGCCTTGGTTCTGAGTGTTCACGAAGACGTAGCCGGATTGCGGATCGGATGCGGTGCCGCCCCAGTTGGCGCCGCCGGTGGCTCCCGGGAATACGAGGGACATCCTGATCGGAGCGCCGTCGGCGTGGAAGAGCCACGGCGTGAACGGTCCCGCGTTGTAGAATCCGCCCGCCGATTGCCATAGATCCTGGCAGGCCTTGGCGTGTTCGGGCGTGGTGTCGTCCGCGGTGACCATATCCTTGAGCGAGAAGGAGACGCGCGCCAGCGGCGGAGGCTTCACGGGAAAGGGCTGCGTGGGCGAATAGAATTCCGTGGGGACATCGCCCTGGGGCACAAGACGCTCTTCGACGCCGAAGACCGGCTTGCCGGTAACGCGGTCGAGAATGAACATGTAGCCGGATTTGCCCATCTGCACCACCGCGGGAATTTTCTTCCCGTCGTGCAGGGTGTCGATCAGCGCTGGTTCGGGCGGCAGGTCGAAATCCCACAGCTCGTGGTGGACGGTCTGAAAATACCACTTCAGCTTGCCGGTCTCCGCATCCACGGCCACCAGCGTATTCGAGAACAGGTTGTCGCCCCGGCGGTCTCCGCCCCAGTAATTGGCGGCCGGGCCGCCCACGGGCATGTAGACAATGCCGCGCTGCTCATCCACGGTCATGGTCATGGACCAGACGTTGGTGCCGCCGCGCCCCTTCCAACTGTCGCCGCCCCAGGTTTCGTTGCCCACTTCGCCGGGGCGCGGGATGGTGTGAAACTCCCACAGGAGCTTGCCCGTGCGGGCGTCGAAGGCGCGCGAGTCGCCGGGGATGCCCTTGGCCACTTCGTCCTGGGGATGAAGATTGGGCTCGCCGGGGCCGTAGACGTTTGCGCCGATGAGGATGAGGTTCTTGTAGATGGTGGGGACCTCGGCGAAGGGCACAGCCATCTCGACTTCGCCGTCCTTGCCAAAGCCCGGATCAGGCTTGCCCGTGCGCGCATCGAGCGCGATGAGCTTGTGGAGGCTGGGGAAGATGATGCGCGGGGGATTGTGCGCGTCACCCGGCCAATAGGCGACGCCGCGCGCCGAGGCCAGTCCGGCCTTCAGCTGGTAGCTCCAGATTTCCTTGCCCGTTTCGGGCTCGAGCGCCAGGATGCGGTTTCCCGCCGGCAGGTACATCACGCCGTGGACCACCACGGGCGTGACCTGGTTAAATGCGCCCGCCGCTGGGCCGGCGCCGCCCGGCCGCATCGCGTAGGACCACGCCTGCTTGAGGTTGGCCACGTTCCCGGTGTTGATCTGCGCCAGCGGGGAGTAGCGCGTTCCCGCCAGGTCGCGGTTGTACATCGGCCAGTCGGCGGCGGTTTGTGCACGGGCCGCTTGCGGTAAAAGTGCGGCGAGCGTAAAGGCAACAGCCAGGACCATCATCCACGCGGAACGCATAAGCGGGTATCCTCCGGCATTAAGTCCCATTTGCCCGACATTCGCGGCCGCACCGATGCGGCGCGGCCGCAAGCCGTGCAGTATATACCAGTAGACGCTCTGCAGTGCCGCCAACGTGGCCGAAGCTCCTCAATCTGCTAGAGGAGGCCGAGCACCACGCTACTCATCGTCGCGGCCCTGGGATTGCGCGAGGCGCTCGATGACGGCCATGTCTTCGAGCGTCGTGGTGTCGCCGGAGATGCCGCCTTTGTGCGCGAGTTCGCGCAGCAAGCGGCGCATGATTTTGCCGCTGCGCGTCTTGGGCAGAAGGTCGCAGAAGCGGACGTCGGCGGGGCGGGCGATGCTCCCAATCGTCACGGAGACGTGCTCCATCAGCGCGGCGCGGAGTTCGCCCGAGGCCGTTTGCCCCGACCGGAGCGTGACGAAGCAGACGATGGCCTCGCCCTTGATTTCATCCGGGCGCGCGACCACGGCGGCTTCGGCCACCGACACATGGCTGACCAGCACGCTTTCAATCTCCATCGAGCTGAGGCGGTGGCCCGCCACCTTGATGACGTCATCCACGCGGCCCAGCACCCAGATGTAGCCGTCCTTATCGCATTGCGCGGCGTCGCCGGCGAAATAGACGCCGGGGATGCGCTCCCAATAGTCGCGCCGGAATCGCTCGTCGTCGCCATAAATCGTCCGCAGCATGGAGGGCCAGGGTTTTTCGATCACGAGATACCCGGTCTCGCCGGGCGCGACGGGCTGGCCCTGCAAGTTCACAACTTTCGCGGCGATGCCGGGCAGCGGCAGCGTGGCCGACCCGGGCTTGGCGGGCGTGGCGCCGGGCAGCGGGGATATCATGATCGAGCCGGTTTCCGTCTGCCACCAGGTATCGACGATGGGGCAGCGATGTTTCCCGATGGCCTCGGCATACCATTTCCAAGCGGCCGGGTTGATGGGTTCGCCGACGGTGCCGAGCAGGCGCAGGCTGCTGATGTCGTGCTTGTTGATCCAGTCGGTTCCCCAGGCCATGAAGGCGCGCACGGCGGTGGCGGAACTGTAAAAAATGGTCACCTTGTAGCGCTCGACGATCTCCCAGAAGCGGTCTTTGCCGGGCTGGTCGGGCGCGCCCTCGTACATCACCATGGTCACGCCGTTGGCGAGCGGGCCATAGACGATGTAGCTGTGGCCGGTCACCCAGCCGATGTCGGCGGTGCACCAGTAGACGTCGTCCTCGCGCAGATCGAAGACCAGTCGCATGCTCCACATGCATTGCAGCAAGTATCCCGCGGAGGTGTGCAGGACGCCCTTCGGCTTTCCCGTGGTGCCGCTGGTGTAGAGGATGTAGAGCGGCTGCTCGGAATCGAAGGGCGCGGCGGGGGAATCCTTCGACGCGGCCTTCTCGAGGTCGTGCCACCAGAGATCGCGGCCCTCCTGCCAGGCGACTTTCCCGCCGGTGCGGCGCACCACAACGCTTTTTTCTATGGTCGGACAATTCTTCAGCGCGGCGTCCGCGGTGTCTTTCAGCGGAACGATTTTCCCGCGGCGATAGCCTCCGTCGGCGGTGAGCAGTATCTTGGATTTAGCGTCGGCGATGCGGTCGGCCAGAGCCGTGGAGCTGAATCCGCCGAAGACCACCGAATGCACCGCGCCGATCCGCGCGCAGGCCAGCATGGCGATGGGCAGTTCGGGAATCATGGGCATGTAAATCGCGACGCAATCGCCCGGCTGGACGCCCAGCGACTTCAGGGCGTTGGCGAAGCGGCAGACGCGCTGGTGCAGCTCGGCGTAGGTGAACTCCACCTTGGCGCCGTCCTCGGCCTCCCAGATCAGCGCGGGCTTGTTTCCGCGTTTGGCGAGATGCCGGTCCAGACAGTTATAAGCGACGTTCAGCTTCCCGCCGGCAAACCACTTGGCGTGCGGCAGGTCCCAGTCGAGAACGCGCTTGGGCGGCTCGAACCAATCGAGCATCTTCGCTTGCTCGCCCCAGAATGCCTCGGGATCGCGCGCCGCGCGGTCGTACATCTGACGGTATTCCTCGAGCGATTTGACATGCGCGCGCTTGCTGAATTCCTTCGGCGGGGGAACCGCCTTTTCTTCCAGAACGTGCGGGTCGAACTCTAGCATCCGTCCTCCTGTGCCGCGCGGGCATCCCCGTCGGGGTCCAAGCTCCTCATACGGTATTGAAGCGCCGCGTGTTGGTCAAGCAGCGAGATTTGCCTGGTGGTATCAGGTAGGGCAGGTGCGGCCCGCTCCGCGGGCGCGGACAATCCCCCTGGGTGTACATTGCAGGGCGGAAGCAAAAGCGGGTATCGCCCAGGGAATTTCGGGAACTATTCGGCCGCCCGGCCGGAATAGATAGTGAGAGCCGGGACAGGCCGTCCAAAGATTCGAGATGACCAAGGCCACCGAATTGACTGATGACGGACTGCTCGGCCGGTTGATCGCCGGCGACGAGGAGGCCTTCACGCTTCTGTACCGGCGGAGGCAGCCGGCCATCTACCGCTTCGTCCTGCACATGAGCGGCCGAGCGGCCGTGGCCGAGGATGTGACCCAAGAGGTCTTTATGGCGCTGATTCGTGATGCCAAACGGTTTGATCCTACGCGCGGAACGCTCGGCGGGTTTCTTTTCGGCATCGCGCGCAACCACCTGCGGAAGCGCTGGGAACAGGAGCGGCGGCTGGTGCCGCTGGCCGACGACGCCGAAGAGCGGGGCGAGCTTGCGGCGAGCGGCGGCGCGGGCACGGATGAATTCTCCGCGCGGGAAACCGTTTTCCGGGTGCGCCAGGCGATTGCCACGCTGCCGGAAAATTATCGGGAAGTGGTCGTTCTGTGCGACCTGGAAGAGATGAGCTACGACGAAGCGGCGTCGGCGCTGGGCAGTCCGGTGGGAACCGTCCGCTCGCGGCTGCATCGCGCCAGGGCCATGCTGCTCGAAAAACTTCGCGGCGTGCCGGTGGCGGGCCGATGAGCGACCACGGCAATGAGCGGCGAAATGATGGGATCGGTGCTGGGGAGAACGCGATGGATTGCGCGACATTTGAAGAGATCGTTCACGATCTGGACCGGCCGGGAACCAAGGGAGCCGTGCTGCGGGAAAGCGCGCAGGAGCATGCGGAGTCGTGCAGCGGCTGCGCGCAGCTCTTGACGGAAACGGAGTCGCTCGATTTGGCGCTGCGCTCCCTGGCCCTGCAGGAGGCCGATCAACAGGCGTCTCAGCGACTGGAAGCGGCGCTCGTGCAGGAGTTCCGGCGGGCCAAGGCTGCAGCAGGCGGGCGCCGGGTTCGGTGGCAAGTCGTCGCGCTCGGGATTGCGGCGGTGGCGCTGCTTGCGTTCGGACTCTCGATCTACCAGCGGCCGGGGAAGCCGAAAGTTGTTGCCGAGCAGCCGAGCGCATCTTCACAGCCGGGGCAAGTGGCCGGTGCGGCCGGTCAGAGCGAGCCGGCCGAGGTCGAAGACTGGAGCAATTTTGTGCCGCTGCCGTATGGCGCCGATCCTGTCGGGGCCGAGGAGGGCGCGGTGGTGCGTGTGGAGCTGTCGCGCGCGTCGCTGGCGTCGCTGGGCGTTTCCTGGACGGCCCTGGAAAGCGAAGAGCCCGTGCTGGCGGATCTGGTGGTGAGCGAGGACGGAACGCCGCAGGCCATCCGGCTGGTTTCCGAAGAGAACGCGAGTCTCGAATTCTAGTTGTGTGGGAATTCCATGTGGAGGAACCAAGATGAAGACCCAACGAACGTGGTTCGGATTGGCTTTCATGGTTGCGGTGTCGCTCGTGCTGGCGTGCGGAACGCGCGCGCAACAGGGACCGGCAGAATCTCCTGCGCCCGGTGGACAGCCTGCTTTTGAGGCGCTCGGACCGGGGCCGGGACCTATGGGCCCGGATGACGCCATGGCGTTTGTGGACTTCGAGGGAGACCTCGGCGGCAAGACGGTGACCGGCACGCCGTTCAGCGCATCGTTTTCCACACAGACCAGCCGCGTGCTGCCCGACGGCAACCGGATTCAGCGCAGCGCGACCGGCGCGTTTGCACGCGATGGCCAGGGCCGCACGCGCCGCGAACTCACGCTGCCCGCCATCGGTCCGTGGGCCGCTGCAGGCAAGACGCCGCCGCATGTAATCTTCATCAACGATGCCCCCACCGGCACGCAATTCATTCTTCAGCCGGAGCGCAAGATTGCGCGCAAGGTGCAGCGGCCTGGGCGGGGAAGATTCCGCCGGGGCGTGCCGTCCGATGGAATGCCGGGCCTGCAGGGCCGCAAGGACGTCACCACCACTTCGCTGGGGAAGAAAACGATCAATGGCGTGAGCGCCGAAGGCACGCTCTACACGCGGACCATTCCGGCGGGTACCATCGGGAACGAAAAACCCATCGCGATCACCACCGAGCGGTGGTACTCGCCCGAACTCCAGATCACGGTCATGATCAAGCGCTCCGATCCCCGGATGGGCGAGACCGTATTCCAGTTGACGAATATCCAGCGGCAGGAGCCGGAGGCATCATTGTTTCAGGTGCCGTCCGATTACACCGTGAAAGATGCCGGCCAGCGCGGCATGCGCGGCCGGCGCGGCAACGCCCCGGGCAGATGGCGCCGGCAACAGCAGCCGCCTCCGCCTCCCCCGCCGCCGCAGGACTGATTTCCCTCCTGAAGTACACGCAGTGCTTGCGGGTGGAAGCCGACCATGCTTCCCCCGCAGGTGCTGTCGTGCCGCCGGCGCTACGCACACCGGGCGCGGCGTGGCTCCTCTCATCAGTGCTCTCTTCTTGTTGTTGATTGCTATAATCCTGCGCTGAGAGGACACCCATGGATGTGCGCGCACTTGAATCGCAGCTTCGGTCGGAAGGCTTTTCGCGCACGTTCGTCTGGCAGGATGGCCCGCACGCCTTTTATCCCGATCACACGCACGCTGGCCTGACGGCGCACATCGTCCTCGACGGGGAAATGGCGGTCACCATGAACGGCGCGGCGCAGACCTACCGCGTGGGCGACCGCTTCGATGTTCCCGCCGGCGCGGTTCACTCCGCGCGGATGGGGCCGCACGGCTGCCGCTACCTCGTCGGCGAGAAGTAGAGAAAGTCCGGATTACCTAAGAGCGGGCCGACAAAGAACGGTCGAGGAGTTCGACGACGTGCAGGACTTCGTGGCCGGTGGCGTGAATCGCGGCGCCGGCGCGAAGCTGCAACAGGCAGCCGGGATTGGCGGTGACAATCGCCTGCGACTTTGTTTCCCGCGCGGAATCCATCTTCAACGCCAGCAATTCGAGCGACGTCTTCGTCTGCGTCACGTTGTAGACGCCGGCGGAGCCGCAGCACTGGTCGACCAGCGGCATTTCCACCAGTTCGACGCCGGGGACGGCGCGAATCAGCTGGCGCGGGGCCTCGCGGATTTTCTGGCCGTGGGCCAGATGGCAGGAATCCTGATACGTCACGCGCAATGGCAAAGTCTTCAGCGGCGCAGTGAGCCCCAGGTCCGCCAGAAACTCGGTGATGTCGCGCATTTTGCCTGCAAATTGTCCGGCCTGCTTTTGGGCTGGATCGCTCGCTGGGAACAGGTGCGCGTATTCCTTGAGCGCGGAGCCGCACCCGGCGGCGTTGGTCAGGATGGCGTCGAACTCCCCGGCGGGGAACGCAGCGAAGTTCGCGCGCGCCAGGTCGCGGGCCACGTCGCGCACGCCCGCATGCGACGCCAGCGCGCCGCAGCAGACCTGGCCTGCCGGCACGACCACTTCGCAGCCGTTGGCTTGCAGGACGCGAATGGTGGCGCGGTTCAGTTCGCTGAACGTCACCTGCGCGACGCAGCCGGCGAAGAACGCGACGCGCGCGCGCCGTGGGCCGTGCGCCGGAAACGTTTTACCCAGCTCGCTGAAGAAAAACTCCGCGTCGATCTGCGGGAGCAGGCGTTCGCGATCACGCAATCCGAGCAGGCGAAGAATTCCCGTGGCGCGCACGAGCGCCGCCAGGCCCGAGCGCTGATAGACGCGCAGCAGCCGCGCCGCCGCCGCGATCCGGCCAGGGTAGGGAAGCAATCGCCGGTAGACGAAGTCGCGCGCGATGCGCGCGGCCAGCGGGCGCCGGTAGTTCTGCTCGATTTGCGTGCGCGCCAGTTCCACCAGCTTGCCGTACTCGACGCCCGAGGGACACGCCGTCTCGCATGCCCGGCAATCCAGGCAGCGGTCAATATGCGTGACAAACCCGTCGCCCATCGCGAGCTGCCCCTGATCGACGAGCTGCATCTGGCGAATCCGCCCGCGCGGCGAATCCGCCTCCTGCCCCCAGAGGCGGTACGTAGGACAATGGTTCAGGCACAGCCCGCAGTGCACGCACCGCGAATAGTCCGGGTAGGCGGGCTTGTCGGCGCCGGTGAAGCCGCTAAGGTCCGGGGCCATCGCTCTAAAATCCTCCGGCGAACCGCCCCGGCGCGAGAATGCCGGGCGGGTCGAAGGCGTTCTTTACTTTTTGCATCTGCGCAAAATCGCGGCGCGGGAGTCCCCACACCGGGAGCGCGCCCTTCCATTCGCCGGGGCACCACGGGATCACCGCGTTCCCGCCGACGGCGGCGCATTCCGCAAGAAGGTGTCCCGTGGCGCGCGCGACGCGCTCCCGCGCATCATCATCCCGCGCCTGCGGCAGCAGCGCGACGTAGATCACGCCCACGCCGCGGGCCACCGCCGCCCAGGGGAGTTCGCTTGCATCCGCGGCTTTGGCCGCGGCGCTGAGCATAGTGTTCATGCGCGCCGGGAGAACGCTCAGCTTGACGACGGTCGTGGCCGCCGAAGATTCCAGCGCGATGGGAACGAACTCGCGCACGCGACCCAGCAGGCACGATGTTTCGTCCGCGCTGAGAAGCGCGGCGCTCTCTGTCGCGGCCTGCTCGGCCATCCGCCGCAGCTCGCGGTCGCACCGCGAGATCACTGCTTCGCTTCCCGCAAAGCTGGCGGCGAAAACCCACTGCGCTTTCGAGGCTAGCGCCGGAGGCAGTGCGCCCGGCTCGATCCGCGCGGCCACGTTGCTCGTTAACATCTCTGCCGCTTGCGGGCTCAGAATTTCCACGGTCAGCGGCCGGAGCGGCGACAGCGCCACGCGGCGGCGCAGTTCCAGCGCGGCTTCCGCGCTTCCGCAAGCGGCGAGAAAAATGCGCGTGGCCGCCGGGAGCGGGAATGTGCGGAAATTGATGGTCGTGAGAATGCCGAGCGTGCCCAGCGCGCCGATCATCAGCTTGTGCAGATCGTAGCCCGCCACGTTTTTCACCACGCGCCCTCCGCCCTTGGCGCGCAGCCCTTCGCCGGTGACGAACTCGATGCCGAGAACGTAATCGCGGGGCGTGCCATAAAATTGCCGCAGCGGCGTCTCCATGCCCGAAGCGATCGTGCCGCCGATGGTCGCCTGGCTCATGAACGGTGCGGCGAGCGGCAAAAACTGCCGGTGCTCGGCGAGTACGCCCGCGAGCCGCCGCAGCGTGACGCCTGGCTCGACGCCGAGCGTTAAATCGCCGGGATCGTAGGCGACCACGCGATCCAGGCGCGTCATGTCGAGCGCCAAATCGTACTGCCGGGGCGGCATGCCCATGCCGAGCTTGGTCCGCGCGCCGCTGGGCACGACGGCGAGTTTTTCCGCCGCGGCAAATTTGACGATCTCGGCGGTTTCTTGGGCTGAGGCGGGCCGCACGGCGGCCGAGGGCGTCTGGCTTCCGATGCGATAGGCGGCGAGTTGCGCCGGATCGAGGACCACGTTGGGAGCGCCGGCAATTTCGGCCAGGCGCGAGGCGACGGCGGCGCGGGTCATGCGGTTAGGCGGCTCACGCGGGAACGCCGCCCGTCTCTGGCTGGGGCCGCAGGCGGATTTCGCCGCAGCCTTTCCTCACCGGGAAAATTTTCCCGGGATTGAGCAGGTCCGCCGGATTGAACACGTTGCGGATGCGCTGCATCAGCCCCAGCTCGGTTTCGCTGAAGAGCAGCGGCATCAACCGGTCCTTCTCCATCCCGACGCCGTGCTCGCCGGTGATCGAGCCGCCCACCTCGATGCAGAACTGGATGATTTCATCGGAAGCGGCCACGGCGTTGCGGAACTGTTGTTCGGAGCGCGCGTCGAACGGGATGATGGGATGCAGGTTGCCGTCACCGGCATGAAAGATGTTGCCGATCTCGAAGCCGTATTTCTTGCCGATTTCGTTGATGCGCCGCAGCGTGGCCGGCAGTTTCGTCCGGGGAATGACTCCGTCCTGCGTGTAATAGGTTGGCGAGAGCCGGCCGACGGCGCCGAACGCGTTCTTGCGGCCCTTCTTCCCGTGCATGTTGCAAGCTGCAGACGTCCGCCACCTCCTGCGCTTGCGCTTCGGCCTCCTCGCAGAGGCCGTCCACGTCGATCAGCAGGAGCGCGGCGCAATCGAGCGGAAAACCGGCGTGCACGTAGGCTTCGACGGCGCGGATCGTCCAGCCGTCGAGCATCTCGCAGGCCGCGGGCGTGATGCCGCGCCCGGTGATCTCCACCACCGTTTCCGTGGCGTCGTCCACCGTGTCGAAGACGGCCAGCAGCGTCTTGGTGGCTTCGGGCAGGCGCGTGAGTTTCACGGTGATTTCCGTGACCAGGGCGAAGGTGCCCTCCGAGCCGACAAACAGGCCCGTCATGTCGTAGCCGGGCGCGTCGAGGGCGGCGCTGCCGAAGCGGATGCACTCGCCGTTCGGGAGCACCACTTCGAGCGCGAGGACGTGGTTCGTCGTCACGCCATAGGCCAGCGTGTGCGGCCCTCCCGAATTTTCCGAGACGTTGCCTCCGATCGTGCACGCCTTCTGGCTCGAAGGATCGGGAGCGAAATGAAGCCCCGTATGTTCGACGGCTAGGCTTAAGTCCGAATTCACCACGCCCGGCTGCACGCGGGCGCGCTGGTTTTCGGCGTCGATTTCGAGGATGCGGTTCATCCGGGAAAAGGCGACCACGATGCCGCCCTTCCGCGCCAGCGCGCCGCCCGAAAGGCCGGTCCCCGAACCCCGGCCGACCAGGGGAACGCCGTGGCGGCCGGCGAGGCGCACGATTTCGACGACGTCGGCGGTCGCGCGCGGAAATACCACGCAATCCGGCCGCGCCACTTCCACCGAGCCGTCGTATTCGTACAGGCGCAGGTCCTCGGGCTGGTGCAGGACGCCGTCCGGGCCGAGCAGCTTTTTGAAATCGCGCAGGAGCCGTGAATCGATCTGCATGAGCCGCCTTTGCCTCGCTCGCGTTCCCGGCCACTATAGTCGCGGCAACAGTGTGCGTCAACGAGGCCCGCATTTCGGTAGCGGGAGTGGGGAACCAGCTTCTATCGTTTGTGCGTCTGCGCGTAGTCGATGGCGAATTGCTTGAGCGCCGGATTCGTCATGCCCAGCGCAGCCGCTTCCTTGGCGGCGCGTTCGATGTCCCAATGATCGACCACCAGCCGCTTGATGAACCACATGGTGGCCGCGCGGCCGCCGCCCGCACAGTGAATGAACGCCGGCTCGCTGCCTTTCGCGGTGATGGCGTCCAGAAACTTGTCGGCCGCCGCGGGATCGGGTGCGGCGCCATTGAAGGGGACGTGGTAGTAGCGAATGTCGGCTGCCTTCGCGGCAGCGGCCTCCGCTTCGAGGTCCGCGCCGGGCTCGCCGGCTTGCCGCAGATTGATGATTGAAACGAAACCCATTTTCTTGATTTCGGGTACCGCCTGGGCTTTGGTCGCACCGGCGCAGGCGACCGTGGTCTCGAGGCGATGTAAGTTGGTGATGCCATCCACCGTTTGTGTGGTGACCTCCTGCGCCCGGGCCGGCGCCGCTGCCATCCACGCGGCAGCCAGCAATCCCGCCGCGATCAGGAAATGTGATTTCATGGCCATCCTCCTCCCATGCAATTTTGCTACCTCGCCTTGCCGGAACAGCCCTTCAAGACTTCTCGCCCAACGTACTGAATGACGCTGGCATGTCCCCCCTAAGCTTTACTCCAATTCACCCGCAGATTTCAAGGAACGCCGCGCTTAGAAGTGCCTCAGCGCCGAGTGTAAGGCAGGGGGCGCGCAGGCATCTGACTTATGCAGCGGGGCTGCGTGAACACGCGCGCACTGGTGTATCCTACTGGGCCGGTGCGAGTCGATTTATCCTGGCGAGGTGTTGGGTGAGCAAGCCGAAGGTGCTGGTGACGCGGCCGCTGTTTCCGGCGGCGCGGGCGATTCTGGACGAGCGTTTCGACGTCGAATACTGGACGGAGGCGGAGCGCATCCCGCGCGGCGAGCTTCTGCGGCGCGTCGCGGATAAGGACGCGCTCGTCTGCCTGCTGACGGAAAAAGCGGACGAGGAACTGCTGGCCGCGGCGCCGAAACTCCGCATTGTCGCCACCGTCTCGGTGGGCTACGACAACATCGACGTGCCGGCCTGCACGCGCCGCAAGGTGGTGGCGACGCACACGCCGGGCGTCCTCGATGAAACGACCGCCGACTTTGCGTGGACGCTGCTGATGGCCATCGCGCGCCGCCTGGTGGAAGGCGATGCCTGGATGCGCTCGGGCGCCTGGCCCGGATGGGACCTTGACCAACTCCTCGGCGGCGACGTCTGGGGCAAGACGCTCGGCATCATCGGCTTTGGCAGGATCGGCCGGGGCGTCGCGCGCCGCGCGCAGGGTTTTCAGATGCGCGTCTTGTATAACGGCCACCACCGCGCGCCGCTCGATATCGAGAGGGAATTGCACGCGGAATTCATCGACCGGGAGCGCCTGTTGCGCGAATCCGATTTCGTCACGCTGCACGTCCCTCTGCTTCCCGAGACGCGCCACCTGATTTCGAAGGAAAAAAAAAAAAAAATGAAGCGCACCGCGTATCTCATCAACACCTCGCGCGGGCCGGTGGTGG
>JAIQGD010000110.1 GCA_020072765.1 Terriglobia bacterium | reverse complement strand
ACGCCCTTCTGCTTGTACGGATCGGGCGGACGCAGGGCGCGCAGATTGGCGGCCACCTGGCCGACCGTGTTTTTGTCCGCGCCGGTCACGGTGAGGTGCGTCATTTTCTCGACAACGATCTGGATGCCCTCGGGAATGGGGAACTCGACTGGATGGGAGTAGCCCAGCGCCAGCACGAGGTTTTTGCCCTTCACCTCGGCGCGGTAGCCGACGCCCACGATATCGAGATCCTTCTTGAATCCCAGGGTGACGCCGGTGACGGCGTTGGCGACCAGCGCGCGGGCCAGCCCGTGCAGGGCGCGGAACTGTTCGGCTTCGCGCTTGGCGATCAGGGTGGCGTCTTTCTGCTCGAAACGGATTCCGCGCGGCAGCGGCACGGTCAGCTTGCCCTTGGGCCCCTGCACTTCGACGGAGGTGTCCTTGATCTGCACCTTCACGCCGGAAGGCAGGGGAATCAGTTTGTTTCCAATTCGCGACATAGCTTTATGAAAACCTCGCTCGCACCGGGTTGCCTACCAAACCTCGCACAGCATTTCGCCGCCCACGCCTTCTTTGCGGGCCGCCTGGCCGGTCATCAGGCCGCGCGGCGTGGAAACAATGGAGATGCCCATTCCGCCGACCACGGGGCGGATGGCGGTCTTTCCGACGTAGCGCCGGGAACCGGGCCGGGAAACCCGCTGCAGGTCGGTGATGACGCCGCGGCGGTCCGGGGTGTAGCGCAAGAAGACGCGCAGAGTCTTTTTGCCTTTTTCGTCGACGACCTTGAAATTCGTCAGATAGCCCTCATCCTTGAGGATGCGCGCGATCTCGACCTTCAGCTTCGAGGAGGGAAGATCGACGCGGGCGTGCTTGGCGCGCACGCCGTTGCGGATGCGGGTCAGCATATCGGCAATCGGATCAGTGGTCATTCGGGTTCTGCTCTCTTCCTCTGTGTTACCAACTCGACTTCACGACGCCGGGAATTTCTCCCTTGAGCGCGTGGCCGCGGAAACAGATGCGGCACATTTCAAACTTGCGCAGGAAGCCGCGCGCGCGGCCGCAACTGCGGCAGCGGTTGCGCTGGCGCGTCTTGAACTTCGGCTTGCGCTTCATCTTTGCGAACTGACTATCTCGAGCCATACGCCGTCGCTCTCCTTACGCAGGCCGATCAGGGCCGGAAAGGCACGCCGAGCAGCTTGAGCAGCTCGCGTCCCTCTTCGTCGCTTCGGGCCGTCGTGGTGATGGTGATGTTCATGCCCTTGATCTTGTCCACCCGGGTGTAATCGATTTCCGGGAAGACCAGCTGATCCTTCAGGCCGAGGGTGTAATTTCCGCGGCCATCAAACGAATTCGGAGGCAGGCCCTTGAAGTCGCGCACGCGGGGGAGCACGACGGCCGCCAGGCGGTCCAGGAACTCGTACATGCGCTCGCCGCGCAGCGTGACCATGCAGCCGATGGGCATGCCCTTGCGGATCTTGAAATTCGCGATGGACTTCTTGGCGCGGGTGATCACCGGCTTCTGCCCGGCGATCTGTCCCAGCTCGGCCGACGCCGTGTCCAGCAGCTTGACGTTCTGGCTGGCTTCGCCCAGACCGATATTCAGGGTCACTTTCTTGACCCGCGGGACGGCCATTGTGTTCTTGTAGCCGAAGCGCTTGGAGAGCGCCGGAACGGCTTCCTTGCGGTACTTTTCATGCAAACGACTGGTCATGGTTCCTTCGCCTCAACTTCACTACTGATTTCACCGCCCCGGTCTCCCCTACTCGTTACGACCCGGGGCCTGTGCTTCGTTTTCCGTTACTTCTCGAACGCCGTGTTGCAGCGGCGGCAGGACCGGACCTTGGTGCCGTCGGGCAGCGCAGTGTGTCCGACGCGGGCGTGCTTGCCGCAGGCCGGGCAGACCAGCATCACGTTGGAAACGTGCATCGGGCCTTCCTTATCGAGAATGCCTCCGCGAATATTCTTCGACGGGTTGGGCCGCGTATGCTTCTTGATGATATTGGCGTGCTCGACGGTGACCGTGTGCTTGACGCGGTTGACCGAAAGCACCTTGCCGGTCTTGCCCTTGGAGCGGCCGCTCATCACCTTGACCAGGTCGCCGTGGCGAATACCGAGCGGCACCGCTGTTTTCTTGGTTTCTCTCATGGCTACCACACTTCCGGAGCGAGCGAGACGATCTTGGTGAACTTCTTGTCGCGCAGCTCGCGGGCGACGGGCCCGAAAACACGAGTTCCCACCGGTTCTTTGGCATCGTTGATCAGCACGGCGGCGTTGTCGTCGAAGCGGATGTAGGTGCCATCGCGCCTCCGCTGTTCCTTGCGCGTGCGCACCACGACGGCGCGCACCACCGTGCCCTTCTTGACCTGACTGTCCGGCGCGGCCTCTTTCACCGCCGCGGTAATGATGTCGCCCAATCCGGCGGTCAGCCCCGCGTCGCCCCCGATGGGGAGGATGCAGGTCAACTGGCGGGCGCCGGAATTATCGGCCACCGTCAGCCATGTTCTCATCTGAACCATAGTCGTGCTCCCTTAATCCCTTCGGCTCAGGCCACGCGCGTTGAGCGCGCGAGAACTTCCTTGAGCCGCCACCGCTTGAGTTTGGACAGCGGGCGCGTGGAAACAATACGCACCGTATCGCCCACGCGCGCATCACCGGACTCATCGTGGGCGTAATACTTTTTTCCGAAACGGACGACGCGCTGATAGAGCGGGTGCCGGGTGGTGCGCGTGACCTTGACCACGATGGTTTTGGCCATCTTGGCGCTGGTCACGACGCCGACCAACTCCTGCCGCACTCCGCGTTCGCGGACGGCCTGCTGCGCCGCCCCCTGGGCTGCTGCTTCATTCACCATTACGCCTTCCTCAATTCAGCCTCGCGCAAGAGCGTCTTGACGCGCGCGAGGTCCTTTTTCGCTTCCCGCAACTTTTTCAACCCTTCGGTCTGGCCGGTGGAGAGTTGAAAGCGCAGGCGGAAAATCTGCTCGGCGAGTTCGCGCTGCTGCGTATCGAGCTCGCTGGGGCTCATTTCGCGATATTTTTCCACGCGCCGCGCCATTACAGTTCCTCCGCCCGGTTCACAAATTTGGTTCGGATCGGCAGCTTATGCGAGGCCAAGGCCATCGCTTCCTTCGCGGCCGCTAAATCGACGCCGGCCATCTCGAACATGACGCGCCCCGGCTTCACCACGGCCACCCAGTGCTCCGGGGGCCCTTTGCCCTTCCCCATGCGCGTTTCGGCCGGCTTCTTGGTGAACGGCTTATCGGGAAAGATGCGAATCCAGAGCTTTCCGCCGCGCTTGATGAAGCGCGTGATGGCCACGCGCGCCGCTTCGATCTGGCGGTCGGTGATCCACGCCGGCTCGAGAGCCTTCAATCCGTACTCGCCAAACGCCAGCGAGCCGCCGCGCCACGCTTTACCGGTGCGCCGGCCGCGCTGCTGTTTGCGATACTTCACCTTCTTCGGCATCAACATAAGAATGTCCCTTTAGACTTCCGCGCCGGGTCCGGGCTTGCCGCGCTGCGGCATTTTTTCGCCCTGGTAAACCCAGCACTTCACGCCAATCACGCCGTAGGTGGTGTGCGCCTCGGCGGTGGCAAAATCGATGTCCGCGCGCAGCGTCTGCAGCGGCAGCCGCCCCTGCAGGTACCACTCCTTGCGCGCGATTTCGGCGCCGTTCAAACGCCCGGCGACCCGCACCTTGATTCCCTTGCAGCCGAAGCGCAGGGCGGAATCCACGGCCTTGCGCATGGCCCGGCGAAACGCGACGCGCTTCTCCAGCTGCAGCGCGATCGATTCGGCGACGAGCTGGGCGTTGAGTTCCGGGCGGTGCACTTCCTGGATGTCAATGTGCACTTCGCGGTTGGTGCGTTTCTGCACCTCGAGCTTGAGCTTGTCGATTTCCGAGCCCTTGCGCCCGATGATGATGCCGGGGCGGGCGGTCATAATGCGCACGACGAGCTTATTGGCGGCGCGCTCGATGTCGATGGTGTCGACGCCGGCCGAGCGCAGACGCTCCTTGAGCTGCTTGCGCAGCTGCACGTCTTCGTGCAGCAGATCGGCATAGTCCTTTTTCGCGAACCAGCGGGACTTCCAACCCTTGTTGTAGCCCAGCCGAAACCCGTACGGATGTGTCTTCTGCCCCAAACTCGCCTCCTACTTTTTCTTCTGCGCTTGCTTCGCGCGCTTCTGGATCGCCTTGCGAGCCTTGCGCACCGCGCCCTTCACGCCCGTCGAGGCCGCCACTTCGGCCGCCGCGGCCGCCGCGCGATGCTCGGCGGCGCGATGATGCTCGGCCACGTGGACAATGATGTGGCTGGTGCGCTTCTGGTACCCGAATCCCCGGCCCATGGGCGCCGGACGCATGCGCTTCCAGCGCGGGCCTTCGTTGACGCAGCAGGTGGTGACGTAGAGCGCGTCGACATCGAGCGACTCGCCGGCGTCATCGGCCTTGCGCTCGGCGTTGGCGATGGCGCTACGGAGCGTCTTTTCGACTTCCTTGGCCACGCGCTTTTTCGTGAAGCGCAGGGTCTGCAAAGCGTCTCCGGCGCGCTGGCCGCGGATCAAGTCCACCACGAGGCGCGCCTTTTGCGGCGAGACGCGGATGTACCGCGCCTTGGCCACGCCTTCAATCTGCCCGGAAATTTCAGTTGCCGTTGCCATCGTCTATGCCTTTATTCCCCATGCCCCTCAGGAGGGCTTTGTCGCCGGTGCGCCGCCACCAGCCGGAGCCGCTCCACCGGGAGCCGGCCCGCCCGCCGCCGCCGCAGCCCTCTCGAGGGCGGCCTTGACGGCGTGCCCCTTGAAGGTGCGCGTGGGAGCGAACTCGCCGAGCTTGTGTCCCACCATCTGCTCGGTGACATACACCGGGATAAATTTTCTGCCGTTATGCACGGCGATCGTGTGGCCCACCATCTCGGGGAGAATCGTCGAGCGGCGCGACCACGTCTTGATGACTTTCTTTTCGTTCCGCACGTTCAGCGCTTCCACCTTTTTCTGCAGGTGGCCATCAATGAACGGGCCTTTCTTGAGCGAGCGCGGCATCTTCTTCCTATTCCTCCACGCGGCGCAGCTTGACCCACTGCGCGCGGCGAAGCTTGCGGAACCCGCGGACGGGTCCGGACACACGGTGCGAGACCGGGCAGAAAGGACAAACAAACCGCGTCCCCTGCGCGTTCGGAATCTTCTCTACAATGACCGCCCAGCCCGCCCGGCAGAGGCGAAACAGAACCTGCGGCGCCGGCGCCAGCTTCGAGACCACCTTCAGCGCGGGCTTGGCGGACGGCTTGGCCACCGGCTTGGCGGACGGGCGCGGCGCCGGCTTGCGCATCGCTCGCCGGGGTGCACGTCGAGACGTTCGTGTCGCTGCCATACGTGTGCTCCCAATTTCCCGCCGCGCCGGGTTCATTTTTGCTGCTCTACTCCTTCGGTTCCGGTCCTCCGAAATCGAAGGTCCCTTGCTGGTTGCTACGGCTTGCGCCGTTCGACAATCATGCGATCGCTCTTGCGCTTCTTGCGCGTCTTGGCGCCCAGGGTCGGAAATCCCCACGGAGTCTGGGGGTGGTTGCCCTTGACGCGGCCTTCACCGCCGCCGTGCGGATGGTCCACGGGGTTCATGGCCACACCGCGCACGGTGGGACGCTTGCCATGCCACCGCGTGCGGCCCGCCTTGCCGTAGGTGACGTTCTCGTGGTCCAGATTGCCGAGCTGGCCGACGGTGGCCATGCAATCCACGCTGAACTTTCTGACTTCCCCGGAAGGCAGCTTGACCAGCGCCATGTCGCCTTCCTTGCTGAGCAGCTGCGCCGCTCCGCCCGCCGCGCGGACGACCTGGCCACCCTTGCCGGGAAACAGTTCGAGATTGTGCACCATCGTGCCGGGCGGAATGTTCCGGATCATCAAGGCATTGCCCGGAAGGATGTCCGCGCCCTCGCCGTTCTGCACGGTCATGCCGACTTCCAGGCCGATGGGATGCAAAATGTAACGCTTTTCGCCGTCGGCGTAGTGCAGCAGAGCCAGCCGGGCCGAGCGGTTCGGATCGTATTCGATCGCCGCCACCTTGGCGGGGATGCCGGTTTTGTCGCGGCGGAAGTCGATGGAGCGGTAGCGGCGCGCGTGCCCGCCCCCGCGGTGCCAGGAAGTGACCTCGCCGTGAGAATTGCGGCCGCCGGTGCGCTTCTTGGATTCGGTCAGCGACTTTTCCGGCGTTTGCTTGGTGATCTCGCTCTTGTCGAGCATAGTCAAGAAGCGCCGCGCCGGTGTGTACGGTTTAAATGTTTTCAGTGCCATTGTTGCCTCATGCCTGCCCGCGGCCATCGCCGCTTCCAGGCGTCTTCCGAACTACAGATTCTCGGCGAACTCGATCATTTTTTCGCCGGGCGCGAGCCGCACATACGCCTTCTTCCAATCCGGGCGAAATCCCTCGGCGCGGCCACGGCGGCGAAACTTTCCGTGAAACATCGCGGTGCGCACATGATCCACCTTCACTTTGAAAATGCGCTGCACCGCTTCCTTGATCTCCGTCTTGGTGGCGTCGCGGGAGACCTCGAACACGACGGTGTGCTGCGTTTCCTTTACACCGAGACCCTTCTCGGTGATGATCGGCCGCCGGATCACTTGATAGAAACTGGTCGCCATCGACTAATCCTTTTTCGCCTTGGGCTTCGCGCTGGACTTGGCCTTGGGCTTCTCTTTCGCCGCTTTTTTGGCGGCGGGCTTCTTGGGAGCCGCGGACTTCGCGGAGGCCTTGGCCGCGGGGGCCTTCTTCTCCGCGCGTCCTTCACCGGCCGCCTTGGCCGCCGGGTCCGGCGCAGGAGCTTCGCCCGACTTCTCCACCGCAAGCGACTGGCTCAACCGCAGGGCCGCCTCGCGCGAAAGCATCAAGCGGTCGTGCCGCATCAGGTCGTAGGTGCCGAGCCCCGTCGCGGGAACCAGCGTCACGCCCTCGAGGTTGCGGCTGGCGCGCTCGAGATTCAGATTCGGGCCGTTTTCGACCAGCAGGATCGTGCGCGTCTCGCCCTCGAGCTTGGTCAGCGTCTGGCGAAACGGCTTGGTCTTGTGCGAGTCGAGCGTCCAGCCGTCGACGACCGTCAATTTCTGCTGCGCGAGCTTGGCCGACAGCGCCGAGCGCAGAGCGCCCCGCGTCATCTTTTTCGGCAGCGCGTAATCGTAGCTGCGCGGGACCGGCCCGTGCACAGTGCCGCCATGGCGCCAGAGCGGGGAGCGAATCGAGCCGACGCGGGCGCGGCCCGTGCCCTTCTGCCGCCAAAGCTTCCGGCCCGAGCCGCTCACTTCGCTCTTGTCCTTGGTCTTGTGCGTGCCGGCGCGCTCGCCCGCCAGATGGTGCCGCACCGACTCGTGCAACAGGTGCGGATTCACGCGCGCGGCGAACACATCGTCGGCCAGCTCGATCTTGCCTACCGTCTTGCCTTCCAGATTCTTGACGTCCACAACCGGCATAGTTCTCTCTCTTACAGGGCCAACTTGGCCTTGCGAATGAAGATGTAACTGCCCGCGGGTCCCGGAACGGCGCCGCGTACCAGCAGCAGGTTTTCGTCCGGATCGATTTTCACGACCCGCAAATTCTTGGAGGTCTTGTACTCGTTGCCCATGTGCCCCGGGAAATGCTGTCCCTTCCAGACGCGGGAGGGGAACGAGCTGGCGCCGATGCCGCCGGGGGCGCGATGGAACATCGAGCCGTGGCTGGCGTCGCCGCCGCGGAAGTGCCAGCGCTTCACGCCGCCCTGAAAGCCCTTGCCCTTGCTCACGCCGCGGACGTCGACCAGTTCGCCGACCTGGAAGGCGTCGACCAGGACGCGGTCGCCCGGCTTGGTCTCGTCCTTGGAATCCTCGATGCGGACTTCGCCGAGACACCGCATGGGGGCGACGTTGGCCTTTTTGAAATGGCCGGCGCGCGGCTTGTTGACGCGCTGCGGCTTGATGAATTCCACCAGGCCGAGCTGCACGGCCTCGTAGCCGTCCTTATCCTTGGTCCGGCGCTGGACGACCACGCACGGGCCCGCTTGCAAGACCGTGCAGGGCACGGCCGTGCCGTCTTCGGCGAAGACTTGCGTCATGCCGAGCTTGATTCCGAGTATGCCGTTGACTCCCATTTCGCTCGCTCTTTCCTCACTGATCACCGAACGCCCGACCGCGGCGCCGGTCTACTTGGCCGCGTGCTCCCGGCCGAATGCCTTGATTTCGACGTCCACACCCGGGGGCAGATCGAGCTTCATCAGCGCGTCCACCGTGTCGGGCGTCGGCTCGAGGATATCGATGAGCCGCTTGTGCGTGCGCATTTCAAACTGCTCGCGCGATTTTTTGTCCACGTGCGGCGACCGCAGGACCGTCCAGCGGTTGATCACCGTGGGCAGGGGGATCGGGCCGGCCACATCGGCGCCGGTGCGCTTGGCCGTGTCGACAATCTCCTTGGTCGATTGATCGAGAATGCGGTGATCGTACGCCTTCAGACGGATCCGAATTTTTTCTCCAGTTTGCATGGGTTACTCGATGATCTCGGAGACGGCGCCGGCGCCCACGGTGTGGCCGCCCTCGCGGATGGCGAAGCGCAGCCCCTTCTCCAGCGCCACTGGCGTGATCAGCGTGATCTCCATCGCAATGTTGTCGCCCGGCATCACCATCTCCACCCCCGCCGGCAGCTTTACGTCCCCGGTCACGTCCGTGGTCCGGAAATAAAACTGCGGCCGGTACCCCGTGAAAAACGGCGTGTGCCGCCCGCCTTCTTCCTTCGTCAGCACGTACGCCTCCGCCTTGAACTTCGTGTGCGGCGTGATCGAACCCGGCTTGCACAGCACCTGCCCGCGCTCCACTTCGTCCTTCTCCGTCC
>JAIQGD010000109.1 GCA_020072765.1 Terriglobia bacterium | reverse complement strand
AAACCAGAACAAAGCGAACCAAGCGTTAAAGAAAACTCCTTGGCGGTTGAAATCGGAAGGATTGCCAAACTGTTTGCACTGTATTTGCTGAAAGACACGAAGGATGAGGGTGTGAAGGTTAATCGGCTTAACTCGGCTGGCTTCTCTGTGCCTGAGATAGCTGCGCTTTTAGATAAGACTGAGCAGAACGTGCGCGTGCAGATTTCACAGGCCAAAACCAGGAAGGCCAAAGGCACGTAATCGGAGACGAAATTGGCCCCCATCAATCCTGCCTTGTTAGCGAAGATCATGAGGAAGTTGCAAGTTGAAAAGAGTCGTGCATACGCACGCATAGATCAGACAGTCCGCGCCACCCGTATGCCACGGCACGTTGCGGCTCTCATAGTTGCCAGCGACGCTGGCGTCAATATTTCACGCTTCGCATCTGAGTCTGATCTAGCGATGATGAGAGGTGTCAGCAGTTCTCCATCTGCTGTTACACCTGTGGCTGTAGTCGCGCCGGTCAACGGGTCAAGTACTAGGTCAACGAGAAGGCGAAAAGGCAAACCGCCCGCATCGAAAAAACAGGCAAATGCCGTGTTCGTAGTGCACGGCAGAGATGAGAAGGCGCGAAAGGCT
Source organism: Terriglobia bacterium (assembly GCA_020072765.1). Lineage (GTDB taxonomy): Bacteria > Acidobacteriota > Terriglobia > Acidiferrales > UBA7541 > Palsa-295. The sequence goes on along the minus strand of JAIQGD010000109.1, from coordinate 10,716 downwards.
CTTTCAGAATTGCTGGGTTCTGTGGGTGTGCGACCCATCGAATGGAGTCAGGCACTTAGTTTCACCGGGAAAGGTAGCCCATATATAGGGGAGGTTATAGACGCCGGGTTCGACCATGCTCAGGCAATCATAGTCCTGTTCACACCTGATGATGAAGCCAAGCTCAAGGATAAGTTTTTCCGAACTGGTGACCCAGCAGGTGGGGAAGGTAAGGCAGATGAGCGACGTCACTGGCATTCACATCGTACATCTGACGGGTTCGGTGCCAAGCAGAAAACAACTTATCGGGAAGTTGAAGACAACTGGCGTCACAGTTGATGATAGCGGTGAGAATTGGCTCACTGCTGGCCACTTCGATTGACAATGTTTAACAATGGCACTCTGTTCTGCATGTCAGGCTGACAGGTGTGCGAGCAAGAAGAGTTAGCATAATTTGACCACAATTGATTTTGATAGAGGCCGGATAGCGCCTTCAGTCAGTGAGGCTTAGAATTTTGGGATCGTCGGTTCGATCGTTAGCAGCGCTAGGTAACGATTGACTGTAGCAAGTCCTTTTGTACTAATTGTGCCGATTGGCTTTCGTGTGTGGCAACGCCGCGTAGACACAGGCTTTAGGATGTCATCCTTCTATTCGACTCCCACACGCTTCCACCAATTTAGCTGCTGCGGCGGGCGAACTGTAAGCAGGACTAGCGGGGCGGACCGAGCATTGCGGAACGGGAGCAGGGGACTGACGCCCCCCGCCGCCCCAGCCTAGATCTGGAAGTCGAGATCGATGACGACCTGAAGGGCAGGGGAGGTGCGCGGCTCCGCGCCCCCGTTTCCTTCCAGCTTTTGAATCCTCTCGCGGAGTTCCTTCACCTGGCCCACGACCTCGGCCAGCGCCGCCGAGAGGGGATCGTTGATCAGTTTCGGGTCGGTAATCACCACGCGCTTGCCGTTCAGCAGGACGATGTGCCCGGGCACGCCGACCACCGTGGAATTATCCGGGACGTCGCGCAGCACCACCGACCCCGCGCCGATGCGCGAGTTATCTCCCACGCGGATGTTGCCCAGGATCTTCGCGCCTCCGCCGGCCACCACGCCGTTGCCCAGCGTGGGATGGCGCTTCCCGCTCTCTTTTCCCGTGCCGCCCAGCGTGACGCCCTGGTAGAGCGTCACGTCGTCGCCGACGATCGCCGTCTCGCCGATCACCACGCCCATCCCGTGATCGATGAACAGGCGTCGGCCGATTTGCGCCGCCGGATGAATCTCGATGCCCGTCAGCCAGCGCGCCACCTGCGAAAGCCAGCGCGCCAGCAGCCGGACGTTGTGGTGCCACAGCCAGTGAGTCAGCCGGTAGACCCACAGCGCGTGCAGCCCCGAATAGCACAGCACGATTTCGAGCTTCGATTTCGCCGCGGGGTCGCGTTCCGCCACCGAGGCGATGTCTTCCCGTATGGTTTCCAGCACGGCGCCCTCTACATGGCGACAGCGGTCAATTGCTGCACCTCGGTCCTCAAACTATCGAACAGCACGCTGGTCAGATAGCGCTCCCCGTAATCCGGCAGCACCACCACGATCATCTTGCCGGCGTTTTCCGCGCGCCCGCCCACCTGCAACGCCGCCACCACCGCCGCTCCGGACGAAATTCCCACCAGCAAGCCTTCTTCCAGCGCCAGACGCCGCGCCATGTCAATCGAGTCCTGGCTCGACACCTGAACCGTCTCGCTGATGTAATCCCTGCGCAGGATGCTGGGCACGAACCCCGCCCCGAGGCCCTGAATCTTGTGCGGCGCAGGCTGCCCGCCGGAAAGCACCGGGCTCTCCGTCGGCTCGACGGCAATGGCCTGGAACGACGGCTTCTTCGGCTTGATGTACGACGTGACGCCCGTCAGCCTTCTGGATGGCGCCCTTCATCCCTTTGGGTCCGGGGGTGAGCACGATGTCCGCGCCAAAGGCCTTGAGCAGAACCCGGCGCTCCAGGCTCATCGTCTCCGGCATGGTGAGAATCAGTTTGTACCCGCGCACGGCCGCGACGAACGCCAGCGCGATCCCCGTGTTGCCGCTCGTGGGCTCGATCAGGACGGTCTTGCCCGGCTGGATTTTTCCCGCCTTCTCCGCTTCCGTGATCATGCTCACGCCAATGCGGTCCTTCACGCTGGCGTTGGGGTTAAAGCCCTCGAGTTTCGCCAGCACCGTGGCCTTGCACCCGCCGGTCACTTTGTTCAACTGCACCAGCGGGGTATTGCCGATCAACTCGGTGATATTCTTCGCCACCTTCATTGTGTTCTCCCTTTGGGACTGGTCCGCCAACGCGCCCGGCGGCTTGGTTCGGCGGGCGTCGCGCTCCCGGTCCATGGTCTCGAATTTTCGCGCATCATCTCACGTTCGCCCGCTTACCGCGACGCCCGTGCCACAAAAAACAAAACGGCCGGCGATTCTGGGATCGGCGGCCGTCGAGGAAATCTGTCTTCCGTTCAGCTTTTGCGATTTGCTCGCTTCCTCGTTCAGGCCGCCGCCCCGCGCGCACACGTACAACAGGCGCACCCGCTACAACACGTGGTCGGATTGCCGCTGTCGAGGAGCATCATCGAGCGGAGTATAACACCGGGCAACTCCGGCTGGGAATACCAAAAAATGCAGGGAAGACAGCGGCGCCACACGGCTCTGTACCCGTGTCTCAAGCTGAGATCGCACCCGAGTGCTGCGGCCCGCCCGTAATCCCCGGTAGGGGCGCCGCTTGCTGCGCCCCGATGAAGTCGGTCGGGGCTGCGCCCGGCCCCGCGGCCAGACTCGCGAGCTGTTTCCGGGAGGCCCCGCCGGCACGGTGCCGCTAGCAAGGTCCTGAAAGGCCCGAAAATCCGTGTGGGACGCGGCGCGCGCCGCTTTGGAGGGCGGGAGCTTGCTCCCGCTTTCGCCCGGCCCGATGGGCTTCCGCTTCCGCCCGGCGAAGCTTGCTTCGCCGGGTCGGCCGCGAGCAACAGGCTGCCGCGCGGCACAGCCGCGGCGAGCCGCCGCACTCCACATGCGGTGCGCGGAATGGTAGCGGATAGCTTACATGTGTGAGCCTTGACAGGAGCTCTCAGGAGTAGTAAAAGTTTCGGCATCCGATGCTAACTGGGTGGGTATTTCCCCTGTCAGCGTGTCAGCACATCCTGCGCGAAGAGGGGAGATGAATGGGAGGATAGAAAATGAAAGAGAGACAAGATCTGTGCAAGCGTACGTTCGCCTGTGCACTGATCGCTTTGATCGCTTTCCTGATTGCTACGCAGGGCCTCCAAGGCCAAGTTGAAACGGGCACGATCGCCGGTACCGTAACCGATGCGTCCGGCGCTGTTCTGGTCGGCGCGGCCGTTGAAGCCAAGAACGTCGCCACCAACAAAGTGCAATCGACCGTGTCCGACGCCCAGGGGCGCTATAAAATCCCGCTGCTGGCGATTGGCACCTACAACGTCCAAGCGTCGATGTCCGGTTTCCAGACCGTCATCCACAAGGGTGTTATTCTCAGCGTCGGCGCCACACCCGTCGTCGACTTTTCGCTCCCAGTCGGCCAGGTGACCCAGACCGTCAGCGTCGAGGCGCAGGTTTCCCAAGTGGAGACGCAAACCTCTGCAATTGGGGTCCTGGTAACCTCGAGCCAAATGCGCGATTTGCCCCTGAATGGCCGGAATTTCGAGCAGCTTATTTCCCTCGCGCCGGGTGTACAACCAGTGCCCTCCAACGCCGGGGTCGCTGGGACGGCTTTCTACGGCGCCCAAGAGAACTACGCGATTTCAGGCTCAAGACCCGAAGGCCAGGCATTTCTGCTCGACAACACGGATCTTTCCAATTTCTGGAACCACGCCGCGGGTTCGAGTGGCACCGGATCGTCGCTGGGGGTTGAAGCGATCGCGGAGTTTCAATTGCTGACGAACACATACGGCGCGCAGTTCGGAGGCAATGGCGCTGTGATCAACGCGGCGACAAAATCGGGGACCAACGAGTTCCACGGTTCGGCCTACGAATTCCTCCGCAACAGCGCACTGGACGCGCGCAATTACTTTGATCTGAATGGAAACGCCACGCCAGCCAGCAAACCATCCTTCCGTAGGAACCAGTTTGGCGGCAGCCTCGGCGGCCCCATCAAGAGAGAAAAGCTGTTCTTCTTCGGGAATTACGAAGGTTTCCGCGAAGGGCTGGGGAGGCACGTGGGTACATCCGTGCCTGAACCATATGTCGCCCTAGGGCAATTGCCGTGCGGCACGCCGAACACGAAGCCCGGTGATGCCGGCTTCATCGTAAACTCGACGGCGGCAGCGGTGTGCGGCCCCCTGACCCCAACAGGAACAAACGTTTGGCCAGCCGTGGGGCCCGGCAATCCGGTCGAGCCGGTAACGGGTGCTATCGCTGCTTCGGACGCGATTGCTGCTCTCTTTCCCGCAGCGCCAGCCGGAAGCACGGATAAAGGCGGCTACGCATCCTTCACGTCTGTCGGCAGCAGGGTGACGAACGAGGATTACTATCTTGGCCGAGTGGATTACACCCTGGGGAGTAAGGACAGTGTCTTTGGGCGCTACATCTTCGACAGAGCAGAGCGCAGCGAACCTTTTGGCGGAGGCCCGATATTGGGCTGGGCGTCTATGGCCAATTCAGCCAACCAGTTTTTTACGCTGGAAGAAAGGCACATTGCATCGGCCACAACAGTCAATCTGGTGCGCTTCACCTTTGTTCGGACGAACGAGCGGGCGCATACGACGTCGGCGCAGGGTGCCAGCGATCCACTCCAGTTTTATCCCGGACGTCCGGACGGTTTGGTCACCGTTCAGGGCGCCATAAGCATTGGGGGCAACCAGGCACTGCCGTACTATATCGTACAGAACAAATTCACCGGAGCAGACGACGTTGTGTGGACCCGTGGGTCCCACACTTTGAAAGTGGGTGTGCAGATCGTCAGGGTTCAGACCAATCTGAGCGCGCCATTTGAACTCGGTGGCAGCTACGCGTTCTCGACTCTTCAACTTTTCTTGCAGGGCGTTCCACTTACTTTCCTGGGAGTAGCGCCGGGCCAAACCGATGCCACCCGGGATTTTCGTGAGATCAATTATGCCCCGTACTTCCAGGACGACTGGAAGCTAACATCGCGGCTAACGCTAAACGTCGGTCTGCGGTATGAGTTTTCAACAAACGCGGTCGGCGTAAGGCATCCTCTGAACAACATTCTGAATCCGCCATTCGGGAGATTTGTCCCGGTCACCCACGTGTTCCAGGCGAACCCGAATGCCTTCAATTTTGATCCTCGCATTGGTTTCGCGTTTGATCCCTTCAAGGATCATAAGACCTCGATTCGCGGCGGGTTTGGGATTTTCCACGACCGCGTGGCTCCACGCACGTACGCCTCGGGCTACTATTTCGCCCCGCCTTTTGCCAATTCGTTCAAGGCAGCATTCATTCCACCTTTCGCTGTACCGTTTCCGAACCCATTCCCGGGTCCACCGCCTCCGCCAGGGACCGGGCCCATTACGCTGTTCGCGGGCGTCGACTACCTGATCAACAAGGCTCCCTATCAACTGCAGTACAACCTCACCGTTCAGCGCGAGATATTTCATGGCACCGTGTTGTCGGTGGGTTACGTTGGAGCAGGAGGCCGGAGCCTGTTCACCCAGAATGACGTGAATCCCACTGAGTGCAATACTCCCGGCACTCCGCTTGGGTCAACGCCGACGACGAATTGCTCGTCTCCGAACGCCAGCTTCGCTGCTAGCATTAGCCCTAACATTCCGCTCCCAAAAATCAATCCAGCCAACGGTTCAATGTTCACCGTTCTGGGCAATAGCACCTCGAATTACAATTCCTTGCAGGTGTCCCTCAACCGCCAATTGAGCCGGGAGGTTGCAGGCAATGTAACGTACACGTGGTCGAAGTGCCTGGATACGGGGTCCGTCACGTCGGGCCTCGAACAGTTCTCGTTTCCGCGGGCCGATCCTTACAATCCTAGGTATGACTACGGTCGCTGTGCCTTCGATGCCCGGCACAGCCTGAGCCAGAACGCCCTGATTGTCCTGCCTTTCAAGCGGAACAGGCTTGTCGAAGGCTGGCAGTTCAGCGAGATTTTGGCGGTCACCACGGGCATGCCGGTGAACATTTTGGAGGGATTTGATAACACCGGTTTGGGTGCGGCCATCTCAGCGGCTCGGCCGAATTACTCCGGGGCCGCCGGATGCAGTCCCAACCATCTGGAAAATGTGGCGCCGGTGAACCCCGCGGCTCCTGGGGCGCGCCAGTGGTTCGACCCGGGTTGCTATGCCGTGACGACCTTCGGATCGCTCGGAAACGTCCCACGGGATTCCATCAGCGCTCCGGGCACCCTCGAATTGGATGCTTCCGTGCTCAAGAAGACGAAACTCACGGAGAGGGTTAATACCGAGTTTCGTGCAGAGTTCTTTAACATCGTCAACCATACAATGTTGAACGCTCCCGCGGCTGGCATCTTCTCGGGCGTAGGTGTTAAGAGTGCTTCGGCAGGCCAGATCACAAGTACGGCCCTGCCATCGCGCGAGATTCAATTCGCACTGAAGTTTATCTTCTGAACTGACGCGTCTTTTGTGAAATGGGATGGCCGGACCGGTGCCGAGCTGGCACCGGCCAGGCCATTCGCAGGGATATTGCCGACATATGGCCGTCGCTTCGCGGGTCACAATTCAGGCCCCTGCGGGGCCGCTGTGTGCGAGCCATATTTGGCTGGAGAGGGGCCGCACTGGGTGACTCTGGCGGCGGCCCAGATGCATCGCCCTCTCCCAAACTGCACCGCTTGGATTGACCTACCATGCCCCGCAAAAAGAAGTCGCGCCTGAGAGTGACCAAGGAAGCGCGCCGCCGCGCGCGTCTCGGCGTCGGCATGCCCCCTCCCGGGCGCACCATCCTCAACAAGCGCAGCAAACCGCCCAAGCACAAGAAATCCGCCGCCGAACTGATCGAAGGCGCCTGATGCAGTTGGTGCGCCCCAGCCCTTAGCGGGATTCGCGTACGTGGGCTACTTCCCGCTCACCCCAAGAATCAAGTGTGTCATTCCGACCGGAGGGACGGCGTTCTTTGCCGTCCCGGAGTGGAGGAATCTCTCTTCGACTTCGGAATTCAGGGTTAGTGAATATTGCGCGTCTTCCGGCTGACGTAATCCATCAGCAGATATTGTCCGAGGGTATAGGGCGTGGTGAAGTAGGCTTTGCCGCGGCACAGTTCCGTGATCTTCTGCACGAAATGGACCAGGTGATAATCGCTGGCCAGCATGAACGTGTTGATCAGAATCCCCGCGCGCTTGCACTTGGCCACTTCTTCCATCGTCTCCGCCACCACCATGGGGTCCAGGCCGAACCCGTTTTTGTAAATGCGCCCGTCCTCCAGCGTCAGCGCCGAAGGCTTTCCGTCGGTGATCATGACGATCTGCCGCATGTCCTTTTTCTGCCGGGCCAGAATTCGCTGCGCCAGCCGCAGGCCCTCGCGCGTGTTCGTGTAGTACGGGCCCACCTGCACGCGCGCCAGCTTGCCGAGGGGGATTTCCTCCGCGCTGTCGTGGAACAGCACGCAGTGCAGGGAATCGCCGGGATATTGCGTGCGGATCAGGTGCGCGAGCGCCAGCGCCACGCGCTTGGCGGGCGTGAAGCGGTCCTCGCCGTACAGAATCATGCTGTGGCTGCAATCGAGCAGCAGCACCGTGGCGCACGAGCTTTGATACTCGCACTGGTGCACCATCAGGTCCTGGTAATCCAGCTCGAGGGGCAGGCCCGTGCCGTTGCGCTGCACGGCGTTAAAGAGCGTGCCGCTGATGTCCATGTTCAGCGTGTCGCCGAATTCATACGACTTCGACGCGCCGCCCGACTCCACCCCCGTCGCCAGGTCCCGCGTGTCGTGCCGGCCGAAGCTGCTCTTCCCCAGCGACCCGAGCAGGTCCTTCAGCGTCTTGAACCCCAGAAAATCCACCGCCTTGTCGGTGATCTCGAAGCGCGCCTCGCTGGTGGGCGCCTCCGGACCGATTTGGCCGCCCGGCGTTTCCGACGGCGGCGGCGTCACGCGCGCGGACTGCTGCTGCATGACGTAGCCTTCCTGCTCGAGCCGTTCGATGATCTGGTCGATCAGGTCGCGCAATTCCTGGTTTTGGGAGAGGTCGGGATTTTGCAGCAGTTGTTCGAGCAGTTCCGGCGGGATCAGGTCGCCTTCCTGGAGCGCGCGCAGAATCGCCTCGCGGAGCTGGTCCATGTGCTGCTCCTGCGATTCCTCCCGGTCCATTTCGGAGATGCCGTAGGGCGAATCAAATCCGCTCTGCAGGAAGAAATCCGCCAGGCGGCTCATCAACTCGTTCAGGTCGACGTCGCCGGCGGCCTCGGGCGCGTACCGCGAATATTTTGTGTATTTCATCGAGCCAACTTTCGCCGCTCAATCCCGCGTCAATTGAACTGCCGACGCGGCATGCGTCCCGAGGGCTCGCGCGGATCGCGCGGCTCCGGGGTCTTGCGCGCCTCGGCGAAAAAACCGCGCTCCTCGCTCCGGCTGATGCGCTTGTGCGACCACAGCCCCTCGAGCACAAACTCCGCCGCGCTGGTTTGCACCCCCGCGTCGTCCCTGGGCCCCACGCCGAGCGTGCCCAGATGATCGCACAGCCCCGGAATCTTCTTGAGCTGGGCCAGCACCTCCGAGCTCGTGGCGTCGGCGGGCACCTTCAATTCGCCGCCTCCCTCGAACCACTGCACCACGGGCTGGAAGTTGACCTCGGCAAAATATTTCGAGAACGTCTTGCCGACCGCCGCGCGGATCAATTCCCGGGCGATGTTGTCCGCCCCGCGCATTTCGCCTTCGTACTCCAGCTCGAATTTCCCGGTCATCGCCGGTATCGCCGCATAGACGTCCGCCACGCGCGCGACGATGGCCGAGTCGCGATTCTTCACCGCGCGCTGTTCCGCGCTGCTCAGCACGTTTTCCAGCGTGCTGATCGGCAGGCGCTGGCTGACGCCCGACCGCCGGTCCACGCGCTTGTCCTCGCGCGCCTGGAACGCCACTCCCTCGACCACTTCGCGCACGTACTCCGGCACGGCCACGCGGCGGTTGCCGTCGCGGCTCGTCCACGCCTCCTGCGCCGTGATCGACATGCCCTCGGCCAGCGTCGCCGGATAGTGCGTGCGAATTTCCGAGCCGATGCGATCCTTCAGCGGCGTGACGATTTTCCCGCGCGCCGTGTAGTCCTCCGGATTCGCCGTAAAGACCAGCAGCACATCCAGCGCCAGGCGCACCGGATAGCCCTTAATCTGGATGTCGCCTTCCTGCATGATGTTGAACAGTCCCACCTGGATTTTTCCGGCGAGGTCCGGCAACTCGTTGATGGCGAAAATTCCGCGATTGGCCCGCGGCAGCAGGCCGTAGTGGATGGTCAGCTCGTCGGAGAGGTTGCGCCCGCCGCGCGCGGCCTTGATGGGGTCCACGTCGCCGATCATGTCGGCAATGGTCACATCGGGAGTGGCCAGCTTTTCGACGTACCGCTGTTCCCGGGGGAGCCACGCGATCGGCGTGGTATCGCCCTCGGCGGCGATCCGCTCGCGGCACGCGCGGCACAGCGGACGGTAGGGGTTGTCATGGATTTCGCAGCCGGCGATGACGGGAATTTCCGCGTCGAGGAACGCCCCGAGGCCGCGCAGGATGCGCGACTTCGCCTGCCCGCGCAGCCCGAGCAGAATAAAGTGATGGCGCGAGAGCACCGCGTTGATGATCTGCGGCACGACGGTGTCGTCATAGCCGTGCACGCCGGGGAAGAGCGGCTCGCCCTTCTCCATCTTCGCTAAGAGGTTGTCGCGCAGTTCCTGCCGCACCGTGCGCTCGGCCAGCTTCTCTTCCGGCCAGCGGCTGCGGCGCAGCTCCCCCAGATTTTTCGGCTGCGGACTCATCGGCTCACCCCCATTTGCTTGCGAACACCTGCGAATGCCTGCAAATACTTGTGAAGACGCCACGCGCGTCCAGTCTTCTGCGCTGCCTCATTATAGTGGAATGCCGCCCGCGCCGATACTGTGGCATAACGCCTCAGGGCTGGTGTCGAGGTTTGTAGCGGCCGCCTTCAGGCGGGCGATCGAGCCTCACGTTGTGTGGTTGGTAGGGGCGCTGCTTGCCGCGCCCCGATGAAGTCAATCGGGGCTGCGCCTTCTTGGGTCGCTCCGGCATAACGCCTCAGGGCTGGTGCGGAGATTTTGTAGCGCCCGGTCCCGCAAAGCGGGACCGGGCATCTCCTGCTTTGTGGGTCGCGGCTTCAGCCGCGACATCAGTCCCACAAAATGAGGACGGCTTTCGCGCCTGTTGCGTCCCGACGCTTTGGGTCGGGAAGCCCCTGAAGTTCCCTGACACGCATCTCTCAGCACTTGTCCGCCAACTGCCGCTTGCGGTTCGTCCCGTAGGGGCACGGCACGCCGTGCCCGGCTTCAGCGCATCGCCCGGATTCGGGCGCACCCGTGCGTGTCTTTGCGCTTTTCTCTGGGTGCTCTTCTGGGGAGTGGGCTACCGCAGCTGCGACAGCGCGGCCTGCATTTCATCCCGCGCGTGCATGTCGCCCGCCTTCTGCGCCACGACGATGCCGTCCGATAGCAGCTTGCGCGCCTCTTCCAGCCGTCCCAGCCGGCCCAGGAACTGCCCGTACTGAAAATAGCCCGGGACATACTCGGGATTCGTCTCCCGGAGTTTCTCGAAGTGGCCCAGCGCGGCGGCGTCATCCCCCAGCTTTACGCA
>JAIQGD010000108.1 GCA_020072765.1 Terriglobia bacterium | reverse complement strand
GTGGTCGCTGGCGGCGGTGGAATCGATCATCAGCACCGGCGGCGTCGGCGACATCAGCCGCTTGCTCGACCGCATCGCGACGGCACCCTCCACCGCCGCGGCACTCGGCGACACGCTGCGCACCAATTACGGCGACCTCCTGCAGCACACCATCGCCTACCTCAGGCACCAATACATCCACTAAGCTCGCAGCGCTGTCCAGTGGTAGCCACGACGAGCGCCGTGCTCGTCGTGGGATTTCGAATTCGATGCCGCCGCTCGATGTCTACAATGAAGCGAGCAATCCCGCCAGAAGGGCGGCGCGTTCGGGGAGCGAAGCGATGAGGATATGCTCGTGCGGGGTGTGTGCGCCGTCGCCCACGGCGCCGAGGCCGTCGAGCGTGGGGACGCCGAGGGCCGCGGTGAAATTTCCGTCCGACCCGCCGCCGGTGGAAGCCTCGCCCAGTTCCCTTCCCATCGCCCGCATCAGGGACCGCGCGCGATGGAACAGCTCACCGACGGCGGGTGTGCGTTCGAAAGGCGGGCGATCCGCCCCCCGGCGCACCTCGATCCGCGCGCCCTTCACCATCGGCCGCAGGCCGCGCAGCCGGCGTTCGACGAGCACGGCATCGGCCAGCCGCGTGTAGCGAATATCCACCGCCGCTTGCGCGAAATCGGGCACGACGTTCACCGCGGTTCCCCCGGCGATCACCGTGGCCTGCACGGTGAGGCCGCGCCGCGGGTCGTTCATTTTCATCAGCCGCGCGATCTGCAGCGCCAGCTCGTGCACGGCGTTGACGCCTTCCTCGGGGTTGATGCCCGCGTGGGCCGCGCGGCCGGTGACAACGATTTCGGCGTCGCCTACGCCCTTGCGCGCGGTTTTGAGCCGGCCGTCGCGCCCAAGCGGCGGCTCCAGCACCAGGACGGCGTCGCTGCGGCGCGCCTCGCGCTCGATGGCGCGCCGTGAACTTTCGCTGCCGATTTCCTCATCCGAGTTCCAGAAAAAGACCAGCCGCTCGGCCGGCCGCAGCCCCGCGGCTCGCAGCGCGTCCACGGCAAACAGCGCGAGGACGAGCCCGCTCTTCATGTCGAAGGTTCCCGGCCCCCAGGCGCGCCCGCGCGAGACGCGGAACGGCATCTTCGCCAGCGTCCCTAGCGGATGCACGGTATCGAGGTGGCCAAGGATCAGGATCTGCTCAGCCGGGCGCCGGCCGCCAAAACAAATTTCCGCACGTAGTTGATCGCCGCGCTTGGCCTGGCGCAGGACTTGCACAGTTGCTCCGCGACGGCGCCATTCGGCCGCCACGATCCGCCCGAAGCGGTCCAGCGCCGCTTTGTCGTGGCTGGGCGATTCCGAGCGCACGAATTTTTCAAGTAGCCGGAGCATTTCCGTCTGGCGGCTTCGTAGATCGCGGAGCAAAGCTTCCATGCCGATGCGGAGTTCCATGCCGTCGAGCCTATGCAGGGTGTGCGTCTTTTGCAAGCCCGGCCTGCCCCCGACCCTGCCGCCATGCTTCCGGCTCGGGCGGAAACGGCGACGCTAATTCCCACTCGCCGGGGATTCGTATAGAATTAACCGGTTCGGCAGCGGTCAAACCAACGGCTGTAGTGAGGTCCACGATGCTCCTCGACATCAACGCGATCCAGAAAATCCTTCCGCACCGCTACCCGTTCCTTTTAGTCGACGGCATAGAAGAAATGGAACGATTGAAGCGCATCGTCGGAATCAAGAACGTGACGATCAACGAAGGCTTCTTCCAGGGGCACTTCCCGGGAAAGCCGATCATGCCGGGGGTGTTGATCATCGAAGCCATGGCCCAGACGGGAGGGCTGCTCCTGCTCCAGGAGGTCCCGGACCGCGACAAAAAGCTCATCTATTTCGTGGCCATCGACAACGCGCGCTTTCGCCGGCCCGTCGTACCCGGAGACCAACTGAGGCTCGAAGTCAATGTGCTGGCCTGGCGCGGAACGTTCTGCAAGCTGGAGGGCCGCGCGACGGTCCAGGGAGAGCTGGCCGCCGAAGCCACGCTCATGTGCAAGACGGTGGATTGGGACGCCGCGCAGGCACCCGCCGCCGCACCTGCGGAGAAGGCGCCATGAGCGAGATCGACCCCCGAGCGATCGTTTCGCCGACGGCAAAACTGGGCCGCGGCGTGCGCGTGGCGGCCTACGCCGTCGTAGGAGACGACGTCGAACTGGGCGAGGGCTGTGTTGTCGAACACCACGCCGTGGTGCAGGGCCCGGCGCGGCTCGGCCGGGAGAATCGCGTCTACTCTTTTTCGGTGATCGGCGGCGACCCGCAGGATCTGACCTACCGGGGCGAACGCGTGTCGGTCGAGATCGGAGACGCCAACGAATTTCGCGAGTTTTCGACGGTCAACCGCGGCACGGTCAAGGGCGGGGGCGTCACGCGGGTGGGCAGCCACAATCTGATCATGTCCTACGCGCACATCGCGCACGATTGCGTCATCGGCGATCACACCATTTTCGTGAACGGCGCGACGCTGGCCGGCCACGTGACCGTGGAGGACTACGCCACGGTCGGAGCGTTTTGCCCCGTGCACCAGTTCTGCCGCATCGGCCGCCACGCCTATATCGCCGCGCAGACGGTGATCACGCAGGACGTTCCTCCGTTCTCGAAGATCGTGGCGCCGCGCGATACGCGCTGCTACGGCGTCAATACCGTGGGTCTGGAGCGGCACGGCTTTTCGCCCGAGCGGATTCAATCGATCGAGCAGGCCTACCGCCTGCTCCTGCGCTCGAAGCTGAATACGTCGCAGGCGGTCGAGAAAATGCGCGAGGCTCTTGCGCAATCCGAGGACGTCCAGACGCTGATCGAGTTCATCGAATCAACCGCTGATCGCGGCTTGACGAAGTAAGGACACGCATGGCCGCGACCGCAAACCACACGCTCGGGGAATGGGGCCTGATCGCCGGAAACGGCGACTTCCCGTTTCTCGTGCTCGAGGGAGCGCGCAGCCGCGGCATCGAGATGGCGGTTATCGCGATTCGCGAGGAGGCCTCTCCCGAGCTGGAGCGCGTGGCGCGCCGGCTGCACTGGGTCAGCCTGGGAGAGCTGAGCCGCACGATTGAATTGCTGCACCAGGAGGGCGTGAAGCACGCGGTGATGGCCGGACAGGTGAAACACAACAAGATTTTCAGTTCGATCCGGCCGGACTGGCGCCTGGCGAAGCTGCTGTTTTCGCTCCCCGCCAAGAACACCGACGCATTGATCGGCGCGGTGGCCCGCGTGCTCCAGGACGAGGGCATCGAGCTGGTGGATTCGACGAAATTTTTGGGGCCGCTGCTGCCCGCGGCGGGCGTGCTGACGCGGCGCGCGCCCGACGCCGCCGAAGCGGCGGACATCGAGTACGGCAGGCAGATCGCGCGCGCGATTGCGGGCCTCGACCTGGGGCAGACCGTGGTGGTGCGCGACCGCGCCTGCGTGGCCATCGAGGCGATGGAAGGCACCGACGAAACCATCGAACGCGCCGCGCGCATCGCCGGCGGGCAACGGCTCGTGGTCGTGAAAGTCAGCAAGCCCCGGCAGGATATGCGCTTCGACGTGCCGGTGGCCGGATTGAAAACCATCGAAGTGATGCGGCGCTCGAACGCCACGGCGCTGGCCATCGACGCCGGGCGCACGCTGCTGTTCGACCGCGACGCCCTGCTGCACGCCGCCGACGAAGCCGGCATCGCCATCCAGGCGTTCGCGCCGGAACCCACTCCAACCAAGGACAAATCGTGACCGGAAAACCCATGCGCGTGGCCGTCGTCGGAGCAGGCGCGTTCGGCCGCAATCACGTCCGCGTGTGGCGCGAACTCGAAGGCGCCGAACTGGCCGGGATTGTGGACGCCAACGCCGGGCGCGCCCGCCAGGTGGCCGCCGAATTCAACACGCGCGTGATCCCCAGCCTGGACGCGCTGGCCGCCGAGGGTGTTTCCGCCGTCAGCCTCGCCGTGCCGACGAAGGAGCACGCCCGGCTGGGCTGCCGCCTGCTCGATGCGGGTTTCGACGTGCTGGTGGAAAAGCCGATGGCGAGTTCGCTCGGCGAGGCCGATCAGCTGATTGCTTCGGCGCAGCGCGCGGGCCGCATTCTCCAGGTGGGGCACGTCGAACGGTTCAACCCCGCCGTCGCGGCGGCGCAGAAAATCATCGCGCGGCCGATGTTCTTCGAGGTCCACCGGCTCGGCGTTTTCACGCCGCGCAGCCTCGATATTGACGTGGTGTACGACGTGATGATCCACGACCTGGACATTCTGCTGTCGTTCGTCGGCGCTCCGGTGGTGGACCTGAAGGCCGTCGGGATTCCCGTGATTACGGACAAAGTGGACATCGCGCACGCGCGCATCGAATTCTCCACCGGGACGGTGGCCAACGTCACCGCCAGCCGCGTTTCCACCGAGCGCGTGCGCAAGATGCGCTTCTTCCAGGAGCACGAATACATCTCGCTGGATTTCACGCGCCAGGATGCGCTGCGCGTGCGCGTCCAGCCGGGCAGCCCGCAGCCCGAGATCGGCTTCGAGAAACTGCCGGCCGCGCCGGACGAGCCGCTGCGCGCCGAACTCCGCGCCTTCCTGGAATCGGCGCGCACGCGCCAGCCCGCCGTGGTGGATGGCGCGGCCGGACGCCGCGCCCTGGAACTCGCCGAGCGGGTGATGGCAGGCATCCTCGAGCACGCCCGGCGCGTCCAATTAGGGGCGGCTACTTTCAAATCCATTTCATGATTCCCCGCACACTTGTTCCGGTGAACGTGCGCCCCGTCCGCGAGGACGAGGTGAATAAGCCCGCGCGCCGCCTCACCACGTACATGGACGACCGCACCGTGGTGCCCGCGGAGATGTCCGAGGACGCGCCGCCGCTCGACGGCCGCACCTCCATTCCGGCGCACCTGCCCCTGGGCGTGCTGGTGGACCGCACGCTGGTGCCTCGCGGCATGCCCGTGAAGCCGCTCGAAAAGCTCGCACAAGCCCCCGCTCTGCCCCTCGAGATTCTGGATTCGCGCGTGGTGGTGCCCGCCCATGTCGAGCCGCCCACTCCCGGCGAGATGAAGAATTTCGAGCGCGCGCCGGAATTGACCGCGGAACTGCGCGAAGTCATCGAACCCGACTTGTTTATCACCGGCGACGCCAACCTCCTGATGGAGCCGGAGGAGCGAAGAGATCCGAAAGAGGACGTGGTCACGCGGGTGCTTTCCGTCCTGGTGCATGCGGGATTGATCGCCTTCCTGATTTTCTTGCCCAAGCTGTTCCCGGCGCACGTTCCGACGCAGGACGAACTCGAACTCGCCCGCAAGCAGTTGCAGTGGATCTATACGCCGCCGGAAATCCCCGCGACTCCCGCGCCCAGCCCGAAAGTTCACATCACTCCCAAGATCTTGAAGAGTGTTGCTCCCCCCATCGAGCAGCCGCAACTGCCGGCCCCGGTGAGTCCCGAAAAGCCGCCGACCGATCTGCCCGACGCGCCGAGGCCGCAAAGCGCCGCTATTCAGCCACCCCCTCAGCCCGCGCCCTCGCGGATCGAGCCGGTCGAGCCGCCGGTGGCCCCCAATCCGAACCGGCTCAACCTGCAACTGCCGCAAGCCTCTCCAGGGAGGGCGATTCAAAGTCAGATTGATGACGCCATCCGCCGGGGAGCCAGCCACGGCGGCATCTCCCCAGGTGGCCCAGCACGCCCGGGCGTAGGCGGCCCGGGACTCAATCAGGGCTGGCAGATTCTTTCCGACACGCAGGGCGTCAACTTTGACAGCTACATCCAGCGGCTGCTCACCACACTGAAGCGGAATTGGTACGCGATCATGCCGGAATCGGCCTTGATGGGCGACCGGGGCATGGTCTTCACCACGTTCCAGATCAATCCCGACGGAAGCGTTCCTGCGCCGGACCCGCAACTGGAGCGAACGTCCGGCAAGGAACCGCTGGACAACGCGGCGATGTCCGCCATTCACGCCTCGAATCCCTTCGAGCCGCTGCCCAAGCAGTTTCACGGCCCTTATCTAAAACTGCGCATCGTCTTCCTTTACAATATTCCTCCGGAACAGGTAAATCTGCAGTGAAGCTGAGCGGCACGCAAGTCGCCGGAGCCCTGATTCTGGCCGCGCTGGCGCTGCTCGCTCTGCTGGTGCGCTACTGGAAATTTTCGGGATGAGCGGTCTTTCCGCAGACGTGGGGGCGCGGCTCGTCGTGATTCTCGGGCCGACCGCTTCCGGCAAATCCGCGCTGGGAATCGAGCTGGCCGGGCGGCTGGGCGGCGAAGTCCTGGTCTGCGACTCGACGCAGGTCTACCGCCATTTCGACATCGGTACGGCCAAGGTTCCGCCGGCCGAACAGCGCGGCATCCCGCATCACCTGGCCGACCTCGTCGAGCCGCACGAAATCTTCACGGCGGGAGAATATCGCCGCCGAGCGCTCGACGTGCTCGACGACCTGCGCCGTCGCGGCAAACTTCCCATCCTCACGGCCGGCACCGGCCTCTATCTGCGCGCACTGCTCGAAGGGCTGGCGGACGCGCCCTTGCGCTCCGAGGCACTGCGCGAGCGGCTGCGCGGAAAAGCCAAACTGCGCGGCCCCGAATACCTGCACCGGATTCTCGCGCGCACCGACGCCGAGGCTGCCCGCCGCATCGCGCCGCGCGACGCGCAGAAAATCATCCGCGCCATTGAAATCCGCATGCTGGCCGGAAAATCGGTGGACGAAATCCATCGCCGCGGCCGGCAGCGCCTGGAAGGCTACGCAATCACCAAGATCGGACTTCTTCCTCCGCGCCCCGCGCTCTATGCCCGCATCAACGCGCGCGTCGAAGCGATGATCGCCGCTGGCTGGCCCGAAGAGGTGCGCCAGCTGATCGCGCAGGGAGTGCCGCCGGACGCCAAAGCGTTTCAGTTTATCGGTTATGCGGAGCTGCGGCGTCATCTGGCAGGAGACCTCGATCGCGGCGCAGCCATCGCCGCCATCCAGCAGGCCACGCGTCGCTTCGCCAAGCGGCAGCTCACCTGGTTCCGCAAGGAGCCGGGCGTCACCTGGCTGGCGGGCTTCGGCGACGACCTGGAAATCGTCGCGGCGGCCCTGCGGATCGCGCAGGACGCTCGATCCTGAGAAACCATCGGGAACGGGCTGTCTGCGACAACCGCCATCGAGAGGCAGATCCCCAGCCCATTGGCCCTCGAAAAAAGTTTGGGAACCTTTTGTCTTTCGACGGGAATACCCTTAAGCTCTTTGTTCCCATGCCGGGCGTGCCTGCTCGTGGATTCGACTGTGGCAACCCAAGCGGCGTGATTGCCTTCAAAGGAAGGCGGCGGTAAGGTCAGTGGTCCTCCGCGGCAGCATTTCATCCACACATGATTCTGGAAAGGAAACGGTTACATGGATAAGAGGATTCCGGGGCTTGCTCTGTTGGCGCTGGCCATCGCGGTGGTGTTGAGCATCACAGCCTGCAGTAAGAGCGCGAAGGTGACCCCCCTTGTCTCGTCCATCGCGATCACGCCGACAGCCACCAGTGTGGCGACCAAGAGCACCGTGCAGTTCACTGCAACCGTGACGCTCCAGAACGGCAAAACCAGCAGCAGCACCGCAGTCACCTGGCAGGTGAACGGTACCACTGGCGGCAACTCGACCGTGGGCACCATCGCTTCCTCCGGATCGAATACCCAGGTGGCAACCTATACCGCTCCGGCAGCAGTACCAGCGGGCGGTCAGGTCAATATCACGGCGACCGCACCCGCCGACTCCAGTTCATCCAGCAGCGCCACCATCACATCCAACACCGCCATCGTTACCATTACTCAGACCTACACCCTGGTGATAAGTCCCCAGACAGCGACGGTTCCGGCCGGCGGCAGCCATCAGTATTCAGCGACTCTGAACGGAGTTGCTGACCCCAACGCCACCTGGACCCTGAGCTCGGCCAATGGCGGCGTGCTCGGCACGATCGACGCGACCGGACTCTATACCGCGCCCAGTTTCCCGCCGCCCGGCGCCTCCGTCACCCTCACCGCGCAGGATCTAACGGTAACGCCCACCGTCACGGCCACCGCCACGGCCTTGATCGTCTATTCCGACCAGTCCCTCAAGGGCCCCTTTGCCTTTTCGTATACCGGCAATGATAGTTCGGGATTCCTGGCGGCGGCCGGGAGCTTCGTCTCCGACGGCAACGGGCACATCACCAGCGGCGTCGAAGATGTTTCCAGCTACCTCACGGGCGTCTCGACGCAAGTGCCCTTCAGCGGCACCTATGTGGTTAAACCCGATGGCCGAACTTCCGCTTCGATCACCACGGCGGCCGGCACATCGACCTGGCAATTTGTGATGACCACGAACCTACACGCCTTGATGACCCGGTTTGACACCAGCGCCACCGGCGGCGGAACCATCGACCAGCAAAATCTGAACGCCCTGGTGGTTTCCGACTCCGTCCTCACCGGGCCTTATGTGTTCGGCGTTTCCGGCAGTGACTCGCTATTCACGCCCGCCGCTGTGGCCGGTGAATTCTCCGCCGACGGCGCCGGAACCATTCCCGCGACGGCGACCATTCTGGACCTCAACGATGGCGGCAGCATCTCGACGGGCGACACCACGCTGCATGGCACGTACTCGTTCGACGCGGCGTTTCCCGGCTCCGGACGCGGCACGATCGCGCTCACCAGCGCCAGTACGGGCACGCTCCAATACGCCTTCTACGTCGTGGACAGCACGCACGCGCACCTGCTGGAAATCGACAGCAACGCCTTCCTCGCCGGCGACATGTTCAGCGGGCCTGGCGGCACCTTCTCCAACGCCAGCCTCACCCCCGGCAACTACGTCTTTACCAACGGGGTCGATTTCGTGGCGACCGGCGGCTACGCGCTCAAGGCCTATGAGCGCTTCGCGAAGATCAGGCAGAATAATCTATACCGGCAGCGGGGCGTGTCCGGCCGCACCCGCCGCCAACCTCAAGGAGTTCGCCGTCTACCAGACGGCGCAGGGATCGGCGGTGATGCTCGAACTCGATGCCGCCGCCGTCGCGACCGGCATGGCCTATCAGCAGCAGGTCACGCCGACGTCCATCCCCGGCGACTTTGCCCTAGGCGTGTTCGGTCAAGGCGTGTTCCACAATAGCCCGGCGTCCTACCAGACGGACACGGCCGGCCAGGTGACCATCACGGCGTCCAGCGTGACCTCGGGAAACCTCGACATCAACAACTACAACGCCGTCTTCGCCGGCGATCCGATTACCTCGACCGGCAGTTCCGTTGGCGCGCCGGGCACGCGGGGCCGCGGCACGCTCGTGCTCCACGCCACCGGCCCGGCCGTGACCTACAACCTGATCTACTACCTGATCGACGCTAACACCGCGCTGCTGTTCGACCAGGACACCACGCGCATCGCCACCGGCTTTTTCGCCAAACAGTTTTAGCGGCGCGAGATAGCGGCGGCGCGCTGGCCGCGTGCCGCAAACTGTGGCACACTACATCGGAAGGGACGCGCCCGGCGCGTGCCGGGCGCATACCGCCGTCGCCGGACCGCTCTCCGCACGAGAATCCATGGATCCCCAGTTCATCCGGAATTTCTGTATCATCGCGCACATCGACCACGGGAAGTCCACCCTGGCCGATCGCCTGCTCGAACTCACCGGCGCGCTCAGCCAGCGCGAGATGACCGCGCAGGTCCTCGACTCGATGGACCTGGAGCGCGAGCGCGGCATCACCATCAAGGCCAAGAGCATCCGCCTGCACTACCAGGCGCGCGACGGCCATGAGTACCGCCTCAACCTGATCGATACGCCCGGCCACGTCGACTTTTCCTACGAAGTCTCGCGCGCGCTTTCCGCCTGCGAGGGCGCGCTGCTGGTCGTCGACGCCAGCCAGGGCGTCGAGGCCCAGACCGTGGCCAACGCCTTCCTGGCCTCGCGCCACAATCTCACCATCATTCCCGTGATTAACAAGATCGATCTCCCCGCCGCGCGGCCCGACCACGTCAAGGAGCAGATCGAAAGCGTGCTGGCGATTCCCGCCGACGAGGCGCTGCTGATCAGCGCCAAAAGCGGCCTGGGCGTCGAAGACGTCCTCGAAGCCATCGTGCGGCACGTGCCCCCGCCCAAGGGCTCGGCGGATGCGCCGCTGCGCGCGCTGATTTTCGATTCGTGGTTCGACGCCTATCGCGGGGCCGTCGTGCTCGTGCGCGTGATGGAAGGGCGCATCACGCCGCGGATGAAGATTCGCCTCTGCGCCAGCAACGAAGTCTACGAAGTCGAGGCGCTGGGCGTGCTCACGCCCAAGCCCATCGTGCTCCAGGAACTCGCGGCCGGCGACGTCGGATTCATCGTCGCCAACATCAAGCGCGTGGCCGACGCGCGCGTGGGCGACACCGTCATCGAAGCCGACCGCCCCGCCCCGCCGCTGCCGGACTTCGAAGCCATCAAGCCCATGGTCTTCGCCGGGCTGTTTCCCGTGAACGCCACCGATTACGAATTGCTGCGCGACGCTCTGGGCAAACTCCAGCTCAACGACGCCGCCTTTTTCTACGAGCCGGAAACCTCCGTGGCTCTCGGCTTCGGGTTCCGCTGCGGCTTTCTGGGCCTGCTGCACATGGAAATCGTGCAGGAGCGCCTGGAACGCGAATTCAACATCGACCTGATCACCAGCGCGCCCAGCGTGCGCTACCGCATCACCACCACGGCCGGCGAAGTCTCCGAAATCGACAACCCCACGAAATTCCCGCCGCCCTCCTCCATTCAGAGCATCGAGGAGCCCATCCTGACGGCCATGATCATCACCTCGGAGGACTCCGTCGGCGGCGTGCTGCAGTTGTGCGAGGAAAAGCGCGGCGTGCAGAAGAAATTCGAGTACCTCTCGCCCACGCGCATCATGCTCACCTACGAAATGCCGCTCAACGAGATCGTGCTCGATTTCTACGACCGGCTGAAAAGCGTTTCGCGCGGCTACGCCTCGCTCGATTACCACCTCTCGGGCTACCGCGAATCCGATCTCGTGAAGCTCGACGTGCTGGTGGGCGGCGAGCCCGTCGACGCGCTGACGATCATCTGCCACCGAGACCAGTCCTACGACCGCGGCCGCGACCTCGTCTCCCGCCTGCGCAAACTGATCCCGCGCCAGATGTTCGAGGTCCCCATCCAGGCCGCCATCGGCAGCCGCGTCATCGCCCGCGAGACCATCAGCGCCATCCGCAAAAACGTCATCGCCAAATGCTACGGCGGCGACATCTCCCGCAAGCGCAAGCTCCTCGAAAAACAGAAGGAAGGCAAGAAGCGCATGAAGCGCGTCGGCAAGGTCGACATCCCCCAGGAAGCCTTCCTCGCCGTCCTCAAGGTCGCCAGCAGCACCGAAGAGGAATAGCAGTTCCCTCTTTCACAACTTTCCTTTCAAACGCAGCAGCGAGACCCGCCGATCGGTAGCCTTAACAGGTTGCAGCAAAGGTGGCTTCCGTGTCATCCCGAACGAAGTGAGGGATCTGCTTTTCGCAACAAGTCGAAGCAAAAGCAGATTCCTCACCCCGGTCAAACTGCGACCGGGGTGAGGAATGACATGACGGACAGTTTTTCCTGCAATTTGTTACGGGTTCTCCTTGCGGCGGACGGTGGCGTCAATCTGGCCGTGGGCGAGGCGCACGCTGATGTCGTCGCCCAGGGCCACCTGATCGGGCGAGCGCAGGACTTTCCCCGCGGCATCGTAGGCGATGGCGTAGCCGCGCTCCAGCAATTTCAACGGGCCGCGCTCTTCCACCTGCAAAGCGGCCTCGGCCAGCTCGCGGCGCTTCTCCACCAGCAACCGGCGGATGCGCGCGCCTAAGTCGGAGGCGCGCTGCTCGAAGGCCCGGCGCTTTTGGCCGACGCGGGCGCGCAGATCGAGCGCCGCAAAGCGCACGCGCGCCGCGGCGAACCTCCGTTGCTTCCGCGCCACCACACGTTCGAGCACCGCCTGCAGCGCCGCGCGCTGCTGCTCGATCCTCCGCCGCAGCACGTCCGCGCGGCCGCGCAGGTCGAATGACGCAACTTGCGTGCCCGCCCGCGTCAGCCGCTGCCGCGCCATAGCCAGCCGCAGGCGCGCCACCACCGCCAGATGCGACGCAAGATCATCCACCTGCTGATGCCGCCGCCGCACGAGCTGTTCGAGCTGGCGGAAGCCGCGATGCGTCTCCAGATCGCGCACTCGATGCCGCCGCTCCGACAGCAAATAACGCATCCGCTGCGCCAGATGGCGGTAATGGTCGGCGATGTGCCGCTCGAATTCCTGCCGCGAGCGCACCACGATTTCCGCCGCGGCCGAGGGCGTGGGCGCGCGCAGGTCGGCCACAAAGTCGGCGATCGTGAAATCGGTCTCGTGGCCGATGCCGGTGATGACGGGAATATCGGACGCGGCGATGGCCCGCGCCACCACTTCCTCATTGAAGGCCCAGAGGTCTTCGAGCGACCCGCCGCCCCGCGCCACGATCAGCACGTCGGCGAGCTTCGCGCGGTTGAAATACTTGAGCGCCGCCGCGATTTCGCCCGCCGCGCCCTCGCCCTGCACCTTCACGGGATAGAGCTGGACGCGCACGTTGGCAAACCGCCGCTTCAGCACGCGCAGGATGTCGCGAATCGCGGCGCCCGTCGGCGACGTCACCACGCCGATACAGCGCGGCAGAACGGGCAGCGGCTTCTTGCGCTCCTCCTCGAAGAGCCCCTCGTCCTGCAGTTTCTTCTTGAGCTGCTCGAAGGCCAGTTGCAGCGCGCCCGCGCCCACCGGCTCGATGTGGCTCACGTAGATCTGATATTCACCGCGCGGCTCGTAGACTCCCAGCGCGCCGCGCACCGTGACGTGCAGGCCGTCTCCGGGACGGAACTTCAGCGCGCGCACCTGATCGCGGAAGCAGACGCAGCGGATTTGCGAGCGCGCGTCCTTCAGCGTGAAGTAGAGATGCCCGGACTGCGCCGCGTGGCAATTCGACACCTCGCCCTCGATCCACACGTCCGGGAACTCGCCTTCGAGCAGGCCGCTGATGCGCGCGGTCAGCTCGCTGACTTTCCAGACGTGCCGCTCGGGCATCAGGTCGAAGAAGGATGTTTGGTTCATGACTCTAGCGGCGCAGGAAATTCACAACCCAGAACACTAGCGTGAGCGCCGCGCTCACCACCAGGCACGTCACAATCGGAAAATAGAACGACCCGTGGCGCCCCGAATAAGCGATATCTCCAGGCAGTCGCCCCAGGCGGAACGGCAGCCGGACCCCGAACACCAGCAGCGCTCCCGCGCCGATCAGAACAACGCCGGCCACGAGCAGGAGTTTGCCGATTTCGCGCAGCGGGTCCATAGACGCCATCCGGGGGCCATTCTAGCCTGATTCGCGCCGCGACGTGATGGACGGAACGGCTAAACCAGATCGAGCCCCGCGAAGAAGTAGCCGATCTCGAAGGCCGCGGTAGCGGGAGCGTCCGAGCCGTGCGTGCAGTTGTACTGGATGCTCGTGCCGAGGTCGCGGCGGATCGTGCCCGGCGCGGCCTTGGCGGGATCGGTGGCGCCCATGGTTTCGCGCCAGCGGGCGATCGCGCCTTCCGCTTCGAGAACGATGACCACGGCTTTCCCGGAGATCATGAAATCCGTGAGTTCGCCGAAAAACGGCCGCTCGCGGTGCACGGCGTAAAATCCTTCGGCTTCCGGCTTCGTCAGGCGCAGCGACTTGATCGCCACAATCTGAAATTTCGCCGCGTGAATGCGGCTCAGTATCTCGCCCGTCAGTCCGCGTCCTACGGCGTCCGGCTTGATGATTGCAAGTGTGCGTTCCACAGCCATTCGAGAAGTCTCCTATTTTGTCTTTGGCATTTCCGCGTGCCGATGGGCCCGCGTTATTTCTTGTGCTTCGCTCGCTTCTTCTTGCCTACCGCTTTTCGCTTCGCCGCTGGCTTCGCCTTCGACCGGGCACGCGCCTTCGCTTTTCCCAGCGCCGCCGCCAGCGTCTGCCCGAGTTCGGCGGGGCTTTCGACGGTGTGAATCCCCGCGGCGCGCATGGCCGCGTACTTTTCCTTGGCCGTGCCGTGTCCGCCGCTGATGATCGCGCCGGCATGTCCCATGCGGCGTCCCGGCGGCGCCGTCTGTCCGGCGATGAAGCCGACGACGGGCTTCTTCACGTGCCGGCGGATGAACTCGGCGGCCTGCTCCTCGGCGTTGCCGCCGATTTCGCCGATCATCACGATGGCGTGCGTGTCCGGATCATCGTTGAACAGGCGGATGGCGTCGAGAAAGCTCGTCCCGATGATCGGGTCGCCCCCGATGCCGATGCAGGTGGATTGCCCGATGCCCAGCCGCGTCAGCTGGCCGACGGCTTCGTAAGTCAGCGTCCCGCTGCGGCTCACCACGCCGACGTGGCCCGGCTTGTGGATCGCAGCCGGCATGATCCCGATCTTGCACTTCCCCGGAGAGATGATCCCCGGACAATTCGGCCCGATCAGGCGCGTCTTCGACCTTCCCAGCGCCTCCCACACCCGCACCATGTCCAGCGTCGGAACACCTTCGGTGATGCAGATGACCAGCGGCAGCTCCGCGTCGATCGCTTCGAGAATCGCGTCGGCGGCAAACGGCGGCGGCACGAAAATCACCGACGCATTGGCGCGGGTCTCCCGCACCGCTTGCTCCACCGTGTCGCGGCAGCTCCGCGTCGATCGCTTCGAGAATCGCGTCGGCGGCAAACGGCGGCGGCACGAAAATCACCGACGCATTGGCGCGGGTCTCCCGCACCGCTTGCTCCACCGTGTCGAACACCGGCACGCCCGCGCACTTCGTTCCGCCCTTGCCGGGCGTCACGCCCGCCACAACCTTTGTCCCGTAGTCGCGCATCTGCTGCGTGTGAAAGCTGCCCTCGCGCCCGGTGATGCCCTGCACGAGCAGCCGGGTGCTCCTATCGACGAGGATGCTCATCGCTTACCCCGTGCCAGCGCCACGGCCTTCTCCGCTCCATCTTTCATTCCATCCGCCACGGTGACATTGAGCCCTGACTTGCGCAAAATTTCCTGCCCTTGCTCGACGTTGGTGCCCGCCATCCGCACCACCACCGGCACTTTCAACTTCAGCTCCTTCGCGGCGTTCACGATGCCTCTAGCCACCACGTCGCACCGCAAAATGCCGGCGAAGATGTTGACGTACACCGCCTTCACATTCGGATCGCT
>JAIQGD010000005.1 GCA_020072765.1 Terriglobia bacterium | reverse complement strand
GGTCAGGTCTCGCAGCGCCTCCAGGGCGCGCTCCGTCTTGCGTTCCTGGTAGAGGCTGATTCCCACGACGACGAGAACCGAAGCCAATAGGATCAGAGAATCCCTAAGCTCGCCCAACAGCAGATAGACGATTGCCGCACCTGCCAGCAGCAGAATCATCGGTTCCGTGAGAATGCCCCAGGTTATGGCGGCAATCGAACGCGCTCGGGATGAGGGGAGTTCGTTGGGCCCTTCGGCCTGGAGCCTCGACACAGCCTCCTGCTCGCTGAGGCCGGTGGCCGGAGGCGTTTGTTCGGGGGAATCCATACCAACCAGCACGAGATTGTAGCTTAGGTGGACGACGCGCAGCCTTACTTAGATCGTCGAGCGGGAAACCGAGGAAAGACACTGTGAGATTCGACGGGGTCGACTGCGCAACAATTGAGGTGGGAGCCTAGGAGTTCGGCTCCCACGAGAGATCATCGGTCAGCTACGGCTGGGCCAGCGCTCCTATCGCCACTTGTCAACGGATGCGCTGGTGACGTAGCTGAAGTCGCCCCCAGCCCAGTAGGTGTTGGTCTCGCCCCCGAGCACGACGACCTCGATCGAAGATTTCGGATTGGGATCGGGCGGTGCGCCGGGGCGTCCGCGGCGGTAGAAGCGCTGGAACGGAATGTCGGCGTCCCCCATCTTCAGATAGGAAGCGTATGGCTCGACGCCCGCCTGGGCCTGCTTCAGCTCGTTCCGGTGCGTGTCCCAATAGAGCCAAGCTGGCGTCTTCGAGTTCTTCGACAGGTAGTCGCTTAACTCTTCCTTCGAGTTGTAGCCGTGATCTTTGGCGTCTCTGGCAACCGTGGGATCGAGCAGCAGCGTCGCAGCGCTGTTGCCGAACGAGAAGAAATGCGTCAGCCAGTTCTTGATGACATCGTGGATGGGCAGGGCGCTGAACCAGGCGACATTGTTCAGGCTCCAGCCGCTGAAGATGCTGACGACGCTTTCATCCGGCTTGAAGCCCTTTTGCACGTGGAGCGGCTTCCAGCCGTCCGGAAGCTTGTTTTCCGTTTCCGCGATGCAGATGTTGTTGTAATTGAGGTTGGATCCCAGGCTACCCATGTAGGTGAGTCCGGGCATGCCGCAGCCGCCAAGATTCTTCGAAAGGATCGTCCACGCGCGGCCGATGGTGGCATTGGGCTCGGCAAAGGGCCCCATCGCGCCAATGCCGTAGTTCATCTTGATCTGGTCGGAGATGGGACCATTCAGCAGCAGCATGCGGGAGAATGAGGACGTGGAACTGAACAGCGCGGGCTGACCCGTCGAGGCGATCGCGAGAATCACGGGGAAATATTCCGGCCGTGCGCCGGCCATGACCGCATTGATGGCCACGTGCCTGACCGTAAATGACCACGAGGGCTGGGCTCCACGGGCGGCGCTCAGCTCTCCGACGACCTCGTCGGGCTTGTGGCTCGTGCCCTTGAGCATCGCTTCGACTTTTTCCTCGGTGGGCAGGATGATCGGCATGAAATCCGTAAGGTTGTTGTCGCAGTAAAAGCGCTGGAGGTTGTCCGCTGTGTCCGTGTACGTCGCCGGGCCGACGTCCGGAGTGACGGTTCCGGTTTTCTTTTCCTCGGCCGTCAGCGGTTGGGTGAGCGCGTCGATCATTTCCTTCATTACGTTCTTGCCCGTGACGGGGTCGTTCCCTTCGAGCACCGCGTACATTTGCTCGTCGGTCTTGTTGGTCATGGGGTGCGGAAGGAAGGTGATGCGCTCGCCCGGCATGCCCCGGTTGGCGGCATTCGATTTGGCGAGATCCTTGAAGGCGATGGTGACCAGGGGGGCCGTCGGGAAACCCAATTTTTCAACTTGTGCGCAGTGACTCACGGTCGCTGGGGTGCAGGTGCTTCAATGGCCGTACGCCATGATCATGGCGTTGCCTTTGGCCTTGATTTCCGCCATGAGCTTCGGGTCATCATCAAAGTACGACCCCGCCTTCAAGCGGTAGATGGTGGTTACGCTGGGCATGTTCTTGCTGAACCAGACCGCGATTTGGTTGAGGAAGCGGTCCGCGCCAGCGAAGCCATCGGAAACCAAGAAGATCGTTTTGCCATCGAGGCTGGAGAGGCGAGGCGCCATGGGGATGAGCACGACCGGAGGCGGCACGCCCTTGGGATTGAGGGCCGTGATCTTGGATTCGCCGCCGGCTGCAGCGCCCTTCTTCTTCGGCTGGTCCGCCAGAACGGGAGAGCCGGCCAGAACCGCCGGAGAAACACCGAGCAAGGACAATAGTTTGCGCCTGTTGATTTTCATGATTTTCCGCCGCTCCTCTGTACGCTCGAAATGTTCGACCGGATTGCGGGCCGCATCATAACACCCATCTCGTATATTGACGCCTCCCCGGTGATTTCGGTTACCGGTTTGGAAACATGCGTTAGGTTGGCCAGTTGCCACGATCCCTGCTGCAATCCGAGCCCGCGCCAACTAACGGAGCGAAAGAAAGCAGAGCATCGAGGCAGCGCCGCCGAGAATTTCAACGAGCCTGGTGACCGGGTGGCGCTGCTCACGGCGCTAGCAGCTTGCGGAAAAAATCGTTTCCATGTCATCCCGAGCGGAGCGAGGGATCTGCTTTTTGTACCAACCCTAAGGAAGAAGCAGATTCCTCACCCCGGTCAAACTGCGACCGGGGTTCGGAATGACATGGTAGTGTGTTTTTCCGCAGCCTGCTAGGGCAACGCAAAGACATAGATCGCGTTGTGGCCGGTGGGCGTGTGCATGTCCGGGACCTCGGCGCTGAGTTCCGGCACCTTGAGGTTGTCTCCGGTCATGACGCAGATGTACTGCTTTCCGTTGACCGCGTAGGCGATGGTGCTGACGGAAATATTGCCTCCGAGAATGGATTCCCAGAGCATTTTGCCGGTGGTGGCATCGAACGCCCGGAACCTGCGGCTCATGTCCCCGTGAAACACCAGTCCTCCGGCGGTCGTCAGCATGGCGCCGTTGCCGGGAGCGCGGCCGACGTCAAACCGCAGGATCTCTCCGGTGGACATGTTGATTTTGGCGAGGCCGGTGAGAGCGTTGGGATCCGAGCCGGGGCGCGGGATCACCTTCCAGCCGCCCCGCCCGTTCGGGCCCGGGGTGGTCAGGTCGCGGCAGTTGTCGATATAGGGGACATACAGAGAGTTCGTGCCCGGATGGTACGCCGTGGGCCAGTAACTTCTGGTGTTCCAGTAGCACAGGATGTGGTGATCGCCCGGCTGCTTGAAGACCAAATTCCAATTGAGCGTGGTTTGTCCCGTCTTGACGTCGATGTCGGACATCACAAAGTTCGGATCGTCGTAGGGAAACGGCGTGGCCCAGAGGAACTGGCCGTTGTTGCGGTCGAGGACGAACACCGAGCCGCCTTCGGCCACCATTGCCGCGATATCGTGCATCGAGCCGCGCGGAACGTTGGGATTGATCCATTTGATGAACTTGGGATCGGGATTGAAAGCCACGCGCGCCAGAGTGCGCTCGTGGGTGTGGTCGGTGTCCCAGTCATCGCCCGGCAGATGCTGGTAATACCAGATCAGCTTGCCGGTGGCGGGATCGAGCGCGAGGGTGCAGTTGCTATAGAGGTCGGCGGGCGTGGAGCGCGAGGTGCCATCGGGATTGCCGTGGTGGCGCAGGATGCGCTGGTCCGGCATGGGATTGGCGACGCCCCAGTAGATCACGTTGCGAACCGGATCGAAGCTGCCGGGCAGGCCCCAGGTGGAGGCCATGTCCTCCGAGTTATCGGCTTCGTGCCAGGAGGCGAAGCCCGGATCGTCAGGGCGCGCCACGGTGTAAAATCTCCAGACTTTCTCTCCGGTCTCCGCGTTGTCCGCCTCGATGAAGCAGGTATCGCGGCCCTTGCCGCAGGTGCCGCCGGAGATGACCTTGCCGTCGACGACCAGAGCGCCCGAAGTATTCTGCGTCTCGGTTTTGAAGGTTTCCCAGCGGACCTTGCCGGTGCGCGCATCCAGCGCGACGACGTAGCCGTCGGGGGCGGTGAAGTAGACCATGTCTTTATACATCGCCAGCGCCTTGGTCCTTTCCACCGAGCCGAGCTGAGGATTTTTGTACGCGCGCTTGTACTCCCAGAGGAGGTCGCCGTTGGTGGCGTTGAGGGCGTCAACGATTCCGCCGGGCGCGATCACGTACATCACGCCGTCGTGGACGATGGGGATCGTTTCGGTGGTGCCGGCGGCCAGGCCGCGGACCCAGGCCATGCGGAGCTGTTTTACATTTTTCTGGTTGATCTGCTGGAGGGGGCTGTAGCGCCAGGCGTCGTAGGTTCGGCTGTACATCAGCCAGTCATTGGGGCTGGGGTTCAGCAGCATCTCTTGCGTGACCGGCGTGTAGTTCTGAACCTGCGCGGCAGCCGGCATCATGACGGCAAAAAGAAGGGACAGCACCACAGCCGAAATCCTGACCATGTTTTCTCCTCCCGATCGGTGCAGCAAAAAATGTGCCGGTGACGGCGGCCCGCCGGTCATCGCGCGACGGTTTTCCATGCCCCTAAGATCAACGTTGCGATGGCAGCGATCTTCCGCACGCTCGTCCGCATCGCTGGCCCTCCGAATTGATTGGCCGTAGCTGTTTCAGTAAAAGACCATACGCCCGCCGCTCTCTCGCAGCAACCTCGAATTCGCGCCGTCCTCGGCCTGAGTTACCAGCCCGGTCCCCCTGCGGATGTGGCGCGGGTCTTATTGGCGTGTTCGAGCGGCGGAGGAACTTCGGCGTAGGGGTCCGCTGGCACATCGGTCAGGAACGACACGCTGAATGGGTGGAAGCAATTTCTAAGGCTGATCGAGAATTGGGGGAAGGAGTGCGGCAGGCAGGGGCTTCGGTGAGTGCCGGGCCACAGACCACCGATAGGGGTGGCCTGCGGCCCAGCCTGTGCACCGAAAGCAGCTTCACGTTCTAGGGCCGAGGTTCGTAGTTCCGGAGCTATCGTCCCGCGCCAGCGAACAGGTCAGACATCACGTTGATGCCCGCGTCGCAGGCATGGTTCAGGCAGGGCAGCCCAAAACCCGCCTCGAGCGACTTGAGCAGGGAGAAGTGGGTGTAGCGTCGCGCGCTGTGTACGCCATGGACGCCGTAGTTGGTATCCACGATCACCATCACCTGGTTGGTGTTGGGCGCCACGCTGTAGTCGTTTTCGTCCCACATGACGACGATAGCGCTGTTGCCTTCATGCCAGGCCTGGGATTTCTTGATCGCGGTCACGATGCGCTGCACGGTGATGTCGCCCCGGATAATCAGTGCCGGGTTGAGTCCCGCCTGCGTACCATTGCTCGTCGGATCGTAGTTGCAGAAGGGGCCGGCGTTGCCGCGCCCGTGCTGGTCGTTGCACTGATTCGGCGCGATGAACGAGAACGCCGGGACGTGGCTGGAACGCAGGTCGGCAAACAAGCCGTCCGCACCTTCAAAACCGGCCACATTGTTCAGGCTGTTGTCGTCGTCGTAGCCTTCCTGCACATTGCGGAAGTAGACGAACGGATTGTGCTTAGCCGCATACAGCCGGACGATGCCGCCTTGCGACAGCGCCGGGGTGAGCGCCGGCTTGATGGCGCTGAAGTCCGTGTTGTCGGTGAAGAATCCGTCGCTGTAATTCACCGTGTCGGGGCCGCTGAGCGGCAGGTCTTCCTGGTAACTCTTCCACCGGCGCTGCAACGCGACCAACTGATCCGCGATGGTTTTGCCGGCGATGTTGTTGGCGGCGGGGATGGACTGAATGCCGTCGATGTTGTTTTCTCCAGGAGTTCCCTGGACCTCGTTCGTGGTGTCGACGGCCACGGTCGCCGCGTCTTTGCCGCTGCCCCAGATCGGGCAAACATTGGGGCTCGACGGGTTATCCGTATTGGCTGTGCCGGAGGCGAGGCTGGTGATGCAGGTGGTGTTGTGCCAATCCGGGTTGTTGTCGCTGAGCACGCCGAAGTTCGAGCCGCCGACCACTTCGAGGTAGTTGGTCAAGCTGGGATGGGCAATGGCGAAGTAATTCGTCGCCAGATTGGCCTCTTTTGCATACTGGTTGATGAACGGCGCGTTCGGGTTGTTCAGAATCTCGCCGTAGCCGTGGTTCTCCATCATGATCACGAACACGTGGTCCAGACGCGGTACGCCTTGGGGAACGGGGCCCTCCTGAGCCGACACTGTGCCCACCAGTGCCGTAGCCAGGAGACCCAGAGTGGTCGCCACCTTTTTCAGATTTTTCATGTGTTTCACCTTTCTGTTCTTTTCAGGGAAGAGAGTGTCGGGCCTCGTGATGCTCGCTTGGCGCTGCCTCGACTAGGGGAACCCTAGGGGAGGCTCGTTACCGCAGGGTTAAGGGTGAGTTCGGATTTGATGAATCTCGGGACTGGCCATGGTTTCTGGCGGCAGGCTTGTTTCCGGTTGGCACGGGCGCAATCAGTCTGAGTCCGCTTCGCCAGGGGGATACGATGTGAGTAGGCTCTCCCAAGCGTCGCGGCAAAGTTGACAAATTTGCCGGGCCTGATCTATGTTGGCGGGGCGGTGTATTCTTCAGCGATTTCCGAAACGGAGCTGCCCCGGATGTTAAATCCTGCGGAACTGGAACGCGAGTCCGCGCAGACGGTTACGCCCGCCCGATGAGCCTCGCGCCACCGCATCTTTTGCTGCTTCCCGGACTGGCTTGTGACGCCGAGGTGTGGAAGCACCAGGCTCGCAGCCTGGCCCAGAGCACCACGGTGACGATTGCGGATTACGGGAGCAGTGATTCGCTGCCGGGGATGGCGCAGGTGGTGCTCGATGGCGCGCCGGAGCGCTTTGCCCTGGGCGGCCATTCGATGGGCGGGCGCGTGGCCTTCGAAATTCTGCGCCGCGCGCCGGAGCGCGTGGTGGGCGTGGGGCTGCTCGATACGGGCCATCGCGGCTGGGTGCCCGGAGAAGCCGGGGAGCGCGAGCGCGCCGAGCGGATGGCGTTCGTCGAACTGGCGCGCACGCAGGGCATGCGCGCGATGGCGCGCAGCTGGCTGCAGCGGATGGTGCACCCGGCGCGCCTGGCCGACGAGTCGCTGACCAGCGCGATCGTCGAGATGTTCGGCCGCAAGACGCCGGAAATCTTCGCCGCGCAGATCCAGGCCTTGCTGAACCGGCCCGACGCAACGCCCGTGCTACAGGGACTCCGGTGTCCCGCGATGCTGCTGTGCGGGCGCGAGGATGCCTGGAGCGTGCTGGCCACCCATCGCGAAATGGCGGCTCTGATTCCGGGAAGCAAGCTGGTGGTGATCGAAAACTGCGGCCACATGGCGCCGATGGAGCGGCCCGAGGAAGTGACGGCGGCGATGACCGAATGGTTCGCGTCGCTCGCGCGCGCGGAAGCCGCGCCGCCGCGCCGCCCAGCGTGACGGCGGAAGTGGCTCAGGCCCCGGACCAGCAAGTGCTGAAGGAAGAGGGGGCTCGGAAGCGGCAGGTGGGCGGTGAATTGGGTTCGGATTTCTATCAGGGTGCGGAAGAATACGCGCCAGGGAACTTCAGCGGCTGAAGCCCCAGTGATTTTTGCGGCGCTTATGTCGCGGCTTTAGCAGGGTGCTGAAAAAGTCAAAATCGAGCCTCAGGGGTTAAAACCCCTGATGAGAAGGCGTGGGTTATGTCGGAGCTGAAGCTCCGACGCCCTAAAATGCGCCTTTTTTCTGCGGCCTCTCAGGCCGCGACCCACACGGCTCTTAGGATTTTTCAGCACCTGCTGTGGCCCGCGCACAAGAAGCAAGGAACTCGGCCTCGAATATTGCTAGCCGGAGGATGACATGGCTCGTCCATCGCAGACCGCTATTCCTTCCACATTGATGCGCGGAGGAACCTCCAAGGGACCGTTCTTTCTCGCCAGCGATCTCCCCGCCGATGCCGCGTTGCGCGACCGCGTGTTGCTGGCGGTGATGGGATCTCCCGACTTGCGCCAGATCAATGGAGTGGGCGGCGCCGATCCGTTGACCAGCAAGGTCGCCATCGTTTCCCGGTCGTCGCGGCCGGGCATTGACGTCGATTACCTGTTTGC
Organism: Terriglobia bacterium; assembly: GCA_020072765.1. Lineage (GTDB taxonomy): Bacteria > Acidobacteriota > Terriglobia > Acidiferrales > UBA7541 > Palsa-295. The sequence continues at coordinate 43,382 of JAIQGD010000005.1, read as the reverse complement.
CCAAGTCTCGGTCGACAAGGCCCTGGTGGATGTGACGCCCAACTGCGGGAACATGCTGGCGGGTGTGGGTCCGTTTGCCATCGAACAGGGGCTGATCGAAGCGCGCGATCCGATGACGCCGGTGACGATCTACATGGTCAACACCGGAAACATTGCCGTGGCGCACGTGCCCACGCCGGGCGGCCAGGTCGGCTACGAAGGGGACACGGCCATCGCGGGCGTGCCGGGAACGGCCGCCGCCATTCGCATCGACTTCCGCGACACCGCGGGATCGTCCTGCGGGGCCATGCTGCCGACCGGGCGCGCCCTCGACGTGGTTGCGGGCATGGCCGCGACGCTGATCGACAATGGCATGCCCGTGGTCATGCTGCGGGCAAGCGATTTCGGAAAATCGGGTTACGAAGCGCCTGCCGAACTCGACGCGGACAGCCAGTTCAAGTCGCGCCTGGAAGAAGTTCGCCTCGCGGCCGGCAGCCTGATGAAATTGGGCGATGTGCGGCCGAAAGTGGTGCCCAAGATGACGTTGATCGCGCCGCCGCGCGAGGGCGGGCATGTGGCCACGCGGACATTTATCCCGCACAAGTGCCATGCGGCGATTGGCGTGCTGGGGGCGGTCACGGTGGGAACGGCGTGCGTGCTGCCGGGGTCGGTGGCCACCGGCATCGTGGCGGTGCCGCCGGGCAACGTGAAGCGGCTGTCGGTGGAGCATCCGACCGGTGAATTTTCCCTGGAAATCGAAGTGGATCAATCCGCGGCGGAATTGAAGGTCGTGCGTTCGAGCCTGATCCGCACCGCGCGTCCGCTGTTTCGCGGCCACGCGCTGATTCCGGCGAGCCTCTGGGAGGGCGCGCCGGAGAAAAGTGCCGCGGTCCGCGCGACGTGACCGGGGGAAAGCTCGAAGGAATTCGAGCCGTCGCATCGGCGACGAAATCTTTAGCAGGGTGCTGAAGAACGCGCCTCAGGGGTTAAAACCCCTGATGACAAGGCGAGCTTCATGTCGGAGCTGAAGCTCCGACCCCCTAAAATGCTCCTTTTTTCCGCAAGCTATGAAGCCGCGACCCACAAAGCTCTCCAGGTTTTTCAGCATTCTGTCAGAAGAACCAGAAACGCTTGCGGCGGCTTCGCCTTCGTGACCCGGAGCGGTGCTCTTCCAGTTCCTCGGCGAGATCGGGGACGAAGGGCAGAGGGCGCCCCTCGAACGCGGCCAGCGGGTTATCCACCAGCAGCGCCTGCGCGACGTGGGCGCCGTGCGTTTGCGCCACCCAATCGAAGGCTTCCTTCAGCTGGAGCGGGCGCGAGGTGACGTTGTGCGCGTCGCTGGCCAGGAAATGCACGGCGCCGGCGGCCAGCCATTTCCCGGCCATTTCCTGCGCCGCCTTCCCGAATCGTCCGAGCAGCGACTGCGCGGTCACCTGCGCGTAGCAGCCCTGGCGCAGCCAGCGATAGAAGCGTTCGGGGCGCGCGCGGATCAGCGGATTGCGTTCCGGGTGCGTGATGATGGGGCGAAGACCCGCCAGGTGGAGTTCGTGCAGCGATTGGTCGATCGAGGGGGGACTCGAAAAATCGGCGAACTCGACGAGCAGGTAGTTTTTCTGGTTCAGGGTGAAGCGGTGAGCGTCCCGGCGGATGTCCTGCAGGTTCTCAAAGCTGAGATGGAAATCGCAGCCGGTGGCGAGGACCAGGCGCCCCTCGAATAGCGCCTGCAGTTCGTCCCGGCGCTCTTTCACGCGCTGGGGATCGAAGGCGTAATCCGGGCTGGCATGCGGGGTTCCGATGACGTGGGTGATTCCGTCGGCCACGGCCATTTCTCCCATCGCGCGCGCGGTTTCCAGCGAGTCGGCGCCGTCGTCGAGCCCCGGCAAGATGTGGCAGTGAATGTCGACCATCAGGGGAGGCAGAATAACGCACGCGGGAAGCGATCACAACGAGAGAAGCGTTGCCGCGCGCCGGGCCAGCGGGTTCCCCTGTTTACTTCGCCCACGCCGACACGACTTGCCACGATCCGGCCACGAACAGCAGGGCGGCGAAAACAATCCGCATCCGCTGCGGCGAGAGTCGCGCCGCCAGCTTCCCGCCCAGCAGGCCGCCCAGGAAGACGCCTGGAATAATCAGGAGTCCCACCTGGACGTCCACCTCGTGCGCGCGGTAGTACACCAGAAACGCCAACAGGCCGCTGGGCGGCACCAGGGCAATCAGACTGGTTCCCTGCGCGCGGTGCTGCTCGAAACCGAAGAGCAGCACCAGCAGAGGCACCAGCAGGACGCCGCCGCCCACGCCGAATAGCCCGCTCATCACGCCCACAACGCAGGCCACCCCGAAGATGCTCCCGAACCGCGCGGGACTTTCAAGCACGGGCGCCTTCCTTCCCGGAGGCCTTGCGCGTCTGCTTCCACAGCATGACTGCGGAGAACATCAGGAACAGTCCGAACAACGCGTGCAGCGTGCGCGAGGGAATTTCAATGGCGATCAGCCCCCCGCCGTACCCGCCGATGAGAAAGCCGGCCGCGCAGGCGACGCCCGCCCGCAGGTCGACCTGCCCTCTCTTCCAATACATCCACAGCGCACCCAGGCCGAGCGGCGGAAGGAGGATGAACAGGGAAGTGCCCTGGGCCATGTGCTGATCCATGCCCAGCAGGTACACCAGCGCCGGAATGATAACGATTCCGCCACCGATGCCCATTAGCCCGACCAGAATCCCCGTCACCAACCCCAAGAGCAGAATCAATGCCAAGTGCATCAGCGATTTTCTCCGAATGTCTTGGGCCGCGCGATGCCACGGCCCGGGCGCCGGCTATTTCGTGCCGTAGGCGCTCTGGTACCAGTTCCAGGTGCGCTGAAGGCCTTCTTCAAACAAAACGTGAGGCTGGTAGCCGAGGATTTTTTCGGCGAGCGAGACATCGGCCTGCGAATCGAGGATGTCGCCAGTGCGCGGCGGATCGTAGCGGGCCGCGACCTTCCGGCCGGTGATCTTTTCGAGCAGCTTCAGAACTTCATTCAGCGTGATGCGCGCGCCGGTGCCGCCATTGAAAACCTTTCCGGAAGCGCCGCTGGCTTCGCAGGCCCGCAGCGTCAGGTCGACGATGTTGTCGACATAGGTGAAGTCGCGGGACTGCCGGCCGTCGCCATACACCACTGGAGGCTGGCCTTCCAGAATCGCGAGCATGAAGCGGGAAAGTACGCCCGAGTACTGCGAGGTGGGGTCCTGGCGCGGGCCGAAAACGTTGAAGTAGCGCAGGGAGGCGTTTTCCAGGCCGTAGACGCGGCCGAATACCTGCGCGTAGAGCTCGCCCACAAATTTCGTGACGCCGTAGGGCGAAATGGGCTCGGGCGGCATGGCTTCGACTTTGGGCAAGGTGGGAGTTTCGCCATAGGCCGAGGACGACGCGGCGAACACGAACCGCCGCACGCGGGCGTCGCGCGCCGCCACCAGCACGTTGAGGGTCCCGTCGATATTGATGCGATTGGTTTCCAGCGGATCGGCTACTGATTTCGGGACCGAGGTCCGCGCCGCCAGATGCAGCACGTAGTCCGCGCCGCGGCAGGCCGCGTGCACCGCCGGAAGGTCGGTGATGCTTGCGGCGCGAAAATCAATTTTGCCGCGGACGCCGGCGAGGTTCGCTTCCTTGCCCGTCGACAGATCGTCCAGCACCACGACGTCGTGGCCGCGGCGGACGAGTTCATCCACGATGTTCGACCCGATGAAGCCGGCGCCGCCTGTTACCAGATAACGCATTCGAAACGTCCTCTCCTGAAGCGCGCGGGCGGCATGCGCAGGTTTGTGCCGGGCATGTCCCCTCGAAGGGTGATCTTCAGGGACGCTGAGATGACGGCGTCCCGCGTTTCAGGTACGCTTGACTATAGCCCGGTCGCCCGCATCCAAACAAGATTGCGGAGCGACGCGCTTGTCTGATTCGCACTGATGGGGAGATCATGACGTTGCCAGGGAACATGCGATTCGCGCTGGGGGTGCTGCTCGCGGGGGCGGCTGTTGTGTTTCCGGTGGCGCGTGGTTTTGGAGGCGCGGCCGCGGAAACCGGAGCCGCCGGGCAGCGTCAAGCGGCAAAGCTTAACACGGACGCAGCTACGGGCAGCCGGGGCGCAGGGATGGCGTTTCATACCGGCGAAACGCTGAGCTACCGGGTAGCGTGGGCGGCGTTTTCCAGTGCGGCCACGGTGCAGCTGACGGTACCCGAGCAGCGCGATCTTTTCGGCTGGAAGACATGGCATTTCCGCGCCACCGCCCACACGCTCAGCCCGGTGCGGTCTTTATTTGCAGTGGACGACCAGTTCGACTCCTATTCCGACGAGGCGACGCTGGCCAGCCGCCAATATGAAACGCATCTGAATGAAATGGGCCGCAAAGAGGACCAGGTGCTGCATCTGGTTTCCGCCGGGCAGACCTCCCGGGCTCCCGGGCCCAGCGTGGAGGTGCTGGCCGGGACGCGGGATCCGCTGGGCGCGTTTTACGAACTGCGGAGCGTGGATTGGCAGCGCACCCCGGAATTGCTGGCTTCTGTGTACGATGGCCGCGACGTCTTCGAGATGAGAGCGAAGCGCGAGAGCGCCAGCGAGACCGTGACGGTGGCCGGCGACCCAGTATCCGCCTCGCGCGTCACGATCCGCGTCTTCCAGCACGGCAAGGAAATGCCCGCGATCCATTTTTCGGTGTGGTTTACCAACGATGCGGCGCGCACGCCGGTGGTGATTCAAGCGCAGTTGCCGTTTGGAAGCCTTCGCGCCGAGCTGGCTTCGGCGCCGCAATAATCTCGGGGTTGTTTTCCGGGGCGGGCCGGTCAGCAGGTTGCGGAAAAAGCCAAAATCGCGCCTCAGGGGTTAAAACCCCTGATGATAAGGCGTGGTTTATGTCGGAGCTGAAGCTCCGACCCCCTAAAAATCGTCTTTTTTTGGCAAGTTGTTAGTTCTCGGGGACGACCCAGTCATCCGGCGGGAAATCGATGCGCCAGAATGCCGGGCTGGGTTTTATGAATTCGATGCCGATCTGTGTCTTGCCACCCTGCAGATTGCCCACGTAGACGATGCGGCAGGCGCAGCTTTCCTGCGTAGCCCGGTTCGAGACCATGATTTCCTGGCCCGAAGCCAAACGCGCCGCCAGAGCGATCATCGCCCCGTGGGCGTTCACGACGAGTGTCCGCGTCTCTTCCTGGAAGTCTTCTTTGCTGGTGGTCTTACCGCTGACAATGACAGGTACGCTCAGGAGCACACGCATGCTTCGGCGGCGTGCCGATTCCACATTCAAGCCGCCCTTAGGTTGCGGCGTTGAGGTAGGTCCAGCCATATGGGGATACGCTAACGCGAAGCGGGATGTTCTGCAATGAAACTGTGGTTGACCATGCGTGTTTCAGTAAACAGCATTCCAGCTCCCGGCCTGGCTCGGCCTGCGCGCGCGTCCGGGGTCCTGGATTGTAGCGGGGAACGGCCGCGAACCCATGGCAGATCAGCAGGATACGACCTTCTCGCGGCCTTGCGTGACGCCATGCGTGGCGTGGCGCGTATCCACGACCAGCCTGGCGTTGCGCACAATGGCCTCGTAGTCGTAGCTGGAGTGATCGGTGGCGATCAGGACGCAGTCGTAGCGGGCCAGATTGGCGGGGGAGAGCTCGACGGACCGTTTATTGGAAAAATCGTAGTGGCGCATTTTGAAGAGCGCCGGGAAATAGGGATCGTTGTAGTCGATGTCGGCGCCTCGCGCGGCCAGCAGTTCGAGCAGTTTCAGAGAGGGCGATTCGCGCAGGTCGTCCACATCCTTTTTGTAGGCGACGCCCAGCAGCAAAATTTTCGAGCCCTTGATGCTCTTCTGGCGGTCATTGAGCGCCGCGGCCACCGCGTTCACCACGTGGTACGGCATCTCCGTATTGATTTCGCCAGCCAGCTCGATGAACCGGGTGGAGAAGTCGTATTCGCGCGCTTTCCAGGACAAGTAGTAAGGATCGACGGGAATGCAGTGGCCGCCGAGGCCGGGGCCGGGATAGAAGGGCATGAAGCCAAAGGGCTTGGTGGCGGCGCTGTCGATAATCTCCCAGACGTCGAGACCCATCCGCAGGCAGAGCTGCTTGAGTTCGTTGACGAGGGCGATGTTCACGCAGCGGAAGATGTTTTCCAGCAGCTTGACCATTTCCGCGGCGCGCGTGGAGCTGACCGGCACGACGCGCGACACGATCTGTGCATATAGTCCGGCGGCCGCGCGTCCGCTGGGCGGATTGATGCCGCCGACGACCTTGGGAATCTGCGCCAGGCCGTATTGCTTGTTGCCTGGGTCCTCGCGCTCGGGGGAAAAGGCGAGATAGAAATCGGTGGCGGTATTTTGCGCGGACTGGTCGGCTACGATGGGGCAGCGCAGGCCGCCCTTTTCCAGGATGGGCAGAACGAGTTCCTCGGTCGTGCCGGGATAGGTGGTACTTTCCAGGATGATGAGCTGGTTGCGCTGGAGGTTGGGCGCGATGGCGCGCGCCGTCTGCTCGACGTAGCTCAGGTCCGGCTCGCGCCGCTCGTCGAGAGGCGTGGGCACGCAGATCAGGACGGCATCCATCTGGCGGAGGCGAGTGAAGTCCGCGGTCGCGTCGAAGTGCTTTGCCTGCACGTGCTCGCGGATTCTTGCCGCGGGAATGTGCTGGATGTAGGATTCGCCGGTGTTCAGCTTGTCCACCTTGGACTGGTCTAGATCGAACCCCGTGACCCGCTGGCCCACATCGGCAAAGCGCAGCGCGAGGGGAAGCCCCACATAACCGCACCCGATGATTCCAATGTGGATGCCCTTTCCTGCAAAGAATTCCGGTTTGCGCTCCGTGCTCATTCGCGTTCCTCTCCTGCGATGGTCCCGGCCGGATGTTGCGGCGCGGTCAAAGAATGGCCAAAAGACGAATATAACAGGAAGCGAAACAATAAGAGAAGCTGTGCTCTGCCCGTGTGCTCAACTTCACAGTGCGTTGCGGAGAGGGGTGAGGTGGCAGGGATGAGGGATGGAGGATGAGGGGCGAGTGGGGGCCAAGTGCGGTCTCGCTTGTCTCGCCAATCAGCCGCGCGCTTCGGGCGGATGCGGCGCTCTCGAATTTCTCGGCTTTTGCCGGTCTCAACGTCGCGGTAGCCTTCCGCGCCGGAAGAAAAAGGAGATTCCTCGCCACCGTCCCCACAGGCGTCCGGGCTGGAGTGACAGGGGACCGGGTGCGGCGGCCCTTCACGAAGTCCGCCAGCCGGCAACCCGAGGGAAGCACGACTTCCAGGTGTGACCCGTGTCACAGCGGGGCGCCGCCGAAGGCAGTATTGTTGTTTCCGCCTCAAGTCTGGGGCGAAGGGATAACCGGGCTAGGTGGTGCTGAGCGGAGGGTGGATCGAGTCGAGACACGCGGAAAGGAGAAAGGACATGCCACAGCCGGTTTCGAGACTGCAGTTGGCGGAACAGCGCGACAAGGAAGCGCTGGATCATGTGAAGAAGGCCATCGAATGGGAGGAATCCGCGATTCAGGCCACTACCCTGGCGGAGCGCGAGAAATGCGGCGAAAAAGCTCGCAAAGAGCGGGAAGCCGCGATGAATTCACTCAAAGAGGCGAACATTGAGTTCGGCCAAGAGGCCAAGGAATTTCGACAAGACGCCAACGTCCAATTTTGAACGTCGGCATAGGCCCAATCCCGCGCTCCGCAAAACGAGCCAAGGATTAAGTCACCGTCGTGCTCAAGGGCTCAACTCAACGTGGAGGGGGTATCCGCCTATGAAATGCGCCACCTCGGGATGTTCGCATGAAGCACCGAAGCAGTGTTCCGAGTGCGAGGAGTACTTCTGCGACCAGCACGTGGAGCTGTGCAACTGGTGCCAGGCCTACGTATGCTCCGAGTGCCGGGACGAGCACGAATCCAACAATCCTCTGCACGAGGAAGGCGCTCCGCAGGCTTGAGTTGAAGCGGCTGCGGCTGCCTATACCTCTCCGTTCTTCCGAAGGAAACATTCCACTTCACACATGATTCGGCGAGTTTCTCGGCTCGGCTTCGGGATCGGATGGGGCTATGGGGCGACCAGTCGCTTGGCCCGGAATCGCATCCTTCTCGTGGCGCTAAAGCTCCGAGCCCTTCCGTACGATTGACTAAATGGGCTGCGCGGGCTGGGAGGCGACGCAGATCACCGTCCGGTGTGACCAAGGTCACTGTGGGTTGGGCGGGATGGGGTTAGAAAGGAGCCTCGGAGGGGGCCGCAGGCCAAAGATTCCGCGGGAAGGCTGCACGGGCGGCGGGCGAAGGCAGGGCAAGCGTATGGCTGGCGGAGGGGCGATGACCAAGGGCAAGGATTTGGAGCGATATACGACGCTGCTGTTCGCCAAGCGGGACGAGTTGTGGGCGCGTGGAGTGACGCTGCCTCCTGCCGGCGGCACCAAGGGGGATATCATGGACGTCGCCAGCGCTGATGTCGAAGCCGATCTTCAAGTGCGATTTCGCGAGGCCGACCGCCTGGTGCTCAAGGAAATCGAAGATGCGCTCGGGCGGATACGGGCGGGGTCGTTCGGCGTGTGCGAGGCGTGTAGCCAGCCCATCGCCAAAGCGCGGCTCGATGTGGTCCCCTGGGCGCGTTTCTGCCGGGACTGTGGAGAGCGCGAGCGGGCCTGATTCCGGCGGTAAAGAATTGCGCGAGCCGGTCAGAATAGAATCCTCACCGTCGACATCCTTCCCAAGAAGCACGCACGCAGGCATCGCCCCTAAAGCCAGAGAGCTGCTAGCCGCCCAGAGAGAGCGTTCACCGCAGAGACGCTGAGAACGCGCAGAGAGTGCCGGGTCGGCAAAAGGCGCCGACCCGCCTCTACAACGGCGAGGGCGGGCGCGGTGGCGCTTGATCAAGTGCGCTGGTGATGACGTAGCTCCCACGAAAAAGACCGATAGGTTCATTTCTCCGTGCCGGTTGCCGGGCGAGGGGCAGGGGTCTATCATGGAGCGGTATTTCAGGGGCTAAGACGCCCGCACGGAGCGCATGGTCGATGCGGGGTTGAACCCTTGTCCTTCCACGCGAAGCGATTTTTCAGCAAGGCGGCAGGCGCTATCGGAAAGGAACGTGATGGCAAGCGGACCGAGTGAACAGGCGGTATTGGAAGCGTTGCGCGGGGTGATGGACCCAGAGCTGCACAAGGACCTCGTGACGCTGGGGATGGCGAAAAACGTACAGGTGAGCGAGGCCGGGGTGGTGTCGTTGGGCGTCACGCTGACGACGCCGGCGTGCCCGCTGCGCGAAACCATCGAGAAGGACGTGCGCGCGGCGGTGGGCAAACTGCCGGGGGTGACGGCCGTGGAGGTAAAATTCGACGCTGCCGTGCCGGAGGGCAAGCGGATGCAGGACAAGGCGTCCATTCCCGGCGTCAAGAATCTGATCGCGGTGGGAAGCGGCAAGGGCGGCGTGGGGAAGACGACCGTGGCCGTGAATCTGGCGATCGCGCTGAAGAATATGGGCGCGTCGGTGGGGCTGCTGGATGCGGATGTGTACGGCCCGAACGTCCCGGTGATGCTGGGGACGAACGAGCAGCCGCGCGCGCTGGACGAGCGCACCATCATTCCCGTGCAGGCTTACGGCGTGAAGATGATCTCGATGGGGCTGCTGAGTCCGGGAGACAAGCCGCTGGTCTGGCGCGGGCCGATGCTGCACAGCGTGATTCAGCAGTTTTTGCGCAGCGTGCGCTGGGGAGAGCTCGATTATCTGATCGTGGATCTGCCGCCGGGCACGGGAGACGTGCAGTTGAGCCTGATTCAGACGGCGCCGGTGAGCGGGGCGGTGATCGTGACCACCCCGTCGGTGGTCGCGCTGGCCGACGTGCGCAAGGCGGTGGAGATGTTCCGGCAGGTGAATGTCGAGATTCTTGGCGTGGTCGAAAACATGAGCTATTTCGCCTGCCCGCATTGCCAGGGGCGGATCGACGTCTTCGGCAACGGCGAAGGCGAGCGGATGGCACAGGAGTTCGGCGTGCCGTTTCTGGGCGCGATCGAAATCGATCCGCAGATTCGCATCGGAGGCGATACGGGAAAGCCGGTGGCGTCGCTTGGGGAGGATGCGCCGGGTGCGCGAAGCATGTACGGGATGGCGCGCAGCGTTGCGGCGAGGCTTTCGGTGGTAAATTTGTCGGCGTCGGCGCCGCTGGTTCAGATTCTGTGAGATAAGTGGGTCCGCTGGCGGACGGCGGAAGATCATACGCACTCGATCGGAGAAACAACGAACATGAGCGACCTGGTTCAACTGACCAAGGACAATGATATCGCCATCATCACCATCAATAACCCGCCGGTGAACGCGCTGAGTCCGGGCGTGCCCCAGGGGATCAGCGAATCCATCCGGAAAATCCAGCAGGATGACACGGTGAAGGCCGCGGTGCTGATCGGCGGGGGGCGGACGTTTGTGGCCGGGGCGGACATCAACGAGTTCGTGAAGATGACCTCGGGGAAGATCAAGCGCGGCGTGGGATTGCTTCCGGTGCTGCTGGAGATCGAGGATTGCCGCAAGCCCGTGGTGGTGGCGATTCATGGGAATGCGCTGGGCGGCGGGCTGGAGTTGGCGATGTCGGGCCATTACCGCGTGGCCGTTCCGGGCGCGCAGGTGGGACAGCCGGAGGTCAACCTGGGCATCATTCCCGGCGCGGGCGGGACACAGCGTCTGCCGCGCCTGGCGGGGGTCGAAAAGGCCATCGAGATGTGCACGAGCGGCAAGCCGGTGAAGGCGCCGGAAGCGCTGAAGCTCGGGATCATGGACCGGGTGATCGAAGGCGACCTGTTAGCAGGGGCCGTCGCGTTTGCGCGCGAGGTCGCCGGAAAACCGACGCGCAAGACTCGCGAGCGCACTGAAAAACTGGGAACGCCGGAGCAGAACGCCCCGGTCGTCGCCGCGGCACGCGAGAACGTGCGCAAGAGGCAGCGCGGGCTGATGGCGCCGCTGGTCGCCATCGATGCGATCGAGGCGGCCACGAGACTTCCGTTCGAGGATGGCTGCCAGAACGAGCAGCGATTGTTCGACGAATGCCTCTTCTCGGATCAGTCCAAGGCGCTCATCCACGCGTTTTTCGCCGAACGCGAGGTATCGAAGATCCCGGACGTCCCCAAGGAGACGCCGGTAATTCCGGTGGGCTCGGCCGCGATCATCGGCGCGGGGACCATGGGCGCGGCGATCGCCATGGTATTCGCCAATGCGGGCATTCCGGTGGTGCTGAAGGACGTGGACCGGAACGCGCTGGACCGGGGCCTTGCGAACATCGAAAAGAACTACGCCGTCTCGGTGAAGCGCGGGCGGTTCACCCAGGAGTACGTCGACGAGCGGATGAAGCTGATCAAGACCACGCTGCGGTACGAGGAGATCGGCGGCGCTGACCTGGTGATCGAAGCCGTGTTCGAGAGCATGGCGCTCAAGAAGGAAGTCTTCGCCGAAATCGACCGGGCGGCCAAACGCGGAGCGATTATCGCCAGCAATACCTCCACGCTCAATCTGGACGAAATCGCCGCGACCACCTCGCGGCCGGAGTCGGTGATCGGGTTGCACTTCTTCAGCCCGGCGAACGTGATGCGGCTGCTCGAGATCGTGCGCGGGAGAAGGAGCAGCAAGGAAGTGATCGGCACGTGCATGCAGCTTTCGAAGAAGCTGGGCAAGATCGGCGTGCTCGTGGGGAACTGCTGGGGGTTCGTCGGCAACCGCATGTTCCTGCCGTATATTCGCGAGGCGCAGTTTCTGGTGGAGGAGGGTGCGGCGCCGGAAGCGGTGGACAAGGCCATCACCGACTTCGGCATGGCCATGGGCCCGCTGGCGGTGAGCGACTTGGGAGGGCTTGACGTGTCGTACCGCATCTGGCGAGAGCACCGCGGCCAGGAGAAGCCGGGCCTGCGGCGGGCGTATCTGGAAGATCGTCTGGTCGAGTCGGGACGTCTGGGACAGAAAACAGGCTCGGGCTGGTACAAATATGATGCGGAACGGCGGGCGACGCCCGATCCGGAAGTCGCGGAGCTGATCCGGAAGTGGAATGCCGAAGCAGGCACGCCGCAGCGGAAGATTTCCGCCGACGAGATCGTGGAGCGCTGCATCTACACGCTCGTGAATGTGGGCGCGCAAATTCTCGAGGAAGGCTACGCGTTGCGGGCGGGCGATATCGACACCGTGTATTTGAATGGATACGGCTTCCCGAATTATCGCGGGGGGCCGATGTGGTACGCGGACACCGTGGGACTCCAACGAGTATACGACCGCATCTGCAAATTGCACCTCCAGCACGGCGCGCTGTGGGAACCGGCTCCGTTGCTGAAGCAATTGGCGGAAGCCGGCAAGACGTTTGCGGACTATCAGCGCGAAACCGGCCAGGCCGCCGACTGACGGGGATTTTCCGCCAGCGGGGTGCTGAAGAAGACGCATCAGGGAACTTCAGGGGCTAAAGCCCGGTGAAAACAAATGCCTGAACGCCGGGGCTGAAGCCCCGGCCTCCTATAAACCATGCGACGAGCTTGCGACTCAGGATACTAAGTGAAGTAGCGGACCACCCACTCGGCGACGCAGCACGGCTTGTCGGAATCGCGCACTTCCGCCGACAGCAGGAACACGGCTTCGACGGAATCGGGGAGTTGCTTCAGGGATTGCAAGGTGACGCGGGCCCGAATTTCGGAATCCGCGCGCACCGGGGCGGGGAAGCGCACGCGGTTCAGTCCATAGTTGACGGTCATGCGCAGGCCGCCGCGGATTTGAAACACCTGCTTCACCAGGTGGCTCAGCAGGGAAAGCGTCAGGAAGCCGTGGGCGATCGTCGAGCGGTAGGGCGATTCGCGCGCGGCGCGTTCGCGGTCGACATGAATCCACTGGCGGTCTTCGGTGGCTTCGGCGAATTGCCGGATGCGCTCCTGCGTCACCGCGAACCAGTCCGACACGCCGATTTCGCGGCCGGCGTACTCCTGCAAGGATTGCGGTGTTTCCACGATGAGTGGTGGCATGGATACTCCTGATCGCTCCTGCTGAATTGTTCTCCGCGTTGCTTGCGTTCTCAGCAATAGTTCTGAAAACGCGCTCTAACAACGTGCTGAAAAAGCTGCCAGGCTTCAGGGGTTAAAACCCCTAAAGAAAGTATGCCACTGGCGGCGGGGTTGAAACCCCGCCCTTCCGCCCCGCAGCATTTTTCAGCACCCTGCTAATGCTCCCGGGGTTTCTCCGCCGGCCAATACTTGTTGCGCAGATCCCTTTTCAGGATTTTTCCCGTGCCGGTTTTGGGCAGGCTTTCGAGGAATTCCACCGAGCGGGGCGCTTTGTAGTGAGCCAAGCGGGGGCGGCAGAATTCCAGCAACTCGGATTCGGTCGCCGTGGCTCCCGGTTTCAGCACCACCAGCGCCTTCGGTACTTCGCCCCAGTTTTCGTCGGGGACGGGGATGACGGCGATCTCGTAGACGCTGGGGTGGGCCAGGAGGACGGTTTCGACTTCGACTGAGGAAATGTTTTCACCGCCGCTGACGATGATGTCCTTCTTGCGGTCGGCGACTAGCACGTAGCCATGTTCGTCCATCGTGGCGAGATCGCCGGTATGGAACCACCCGCCGCGGAAGGCCTCCCGGGTGGCTTCGGGCTGGTGCCAGTAGCCTTCCATGATGCCGTCGCCGCGGGCGACGATTTCGCCGATGGATTTCCCGTCGTGCGGCACATCGTGTCCTTCGGAATCGACCACGCGGAGTTCGACGCCGGGCATGGCAAACCCGGTCATGGCCTGGCCCGCATAGCGGCGGTCGCCTTCCCAGGAAAGGCCGGGCTTGCTCGGCGAAACGGAGAGCGCCGGAGACGTTTCCGTGAGCCCGTAGGAACCAAAGCACGTGCATCCCAGCTTTTCCTCGATTTCGCGCACCAGCGTGGGAGACGATGCGGCTCCCCCTAGCATGATGCGTTGCAGGCTGCTCAGGTCGTATTTCGTCCGCTCGGGGGAATGCACCAGGGCCGCCGCCATGGTGGGAACCAGGGAGCAGGCGTGGGCGCGCTCGCGCTCGATCAGCCGGAAGATTTCGGCGGGATCAAAGCGGCGGACGATCACGTGGGTGCCGCCGATCATCGTGAGGCGGTGCGCGACGCCCCAGCCGTTGGCATGAAACAGCGAAATGGTGTGGAGTTCGACGCGGGGATGCTGCGTGGGTTCGTGCGCGAACTGCAAGCCCAGAACCACGGTGAAGGCGTGGAGATAGACGTTGCGATGCGTGAGCATGACGCCTTTGGGATGGGCGCTGGTGCCGCTGGTGTAAAAGAGCTCGGCCACCGAATCTTCATCAAATTCCGTGATGTCGCGGCGCGAGGGCGTGGCCGCGGCCAGAAGGCTTTCGTAGTTGCGGGGCGCAAGCCAACCCGCTTCCGGGGCGCGATCCAGCAAAATGCAGGACGCCAGCGAAGGAACGGACGCCGGAAACGACGCGGCCATATCGAGGAATTGGCTTTCCAGGAACAGAAAGCGCGCGCCCGAATCGTTCAGGATGTAGGAAAGCTCGCCGGGCGACAGCCGGATATTCAGGGGAAGCAGGATGCCGCCGGCTTCGATAACGCCGTAATACGCTTCGAGCAACCTGTGGCAATTCGCGCTCAGGAAAGCGACCCGGTCCCCCGGCTGGAGTCCCGCCGCGCGCAGCGCGCCGGCCAGGCGCCCGGCGCGATCCGCAAATTGCGCGTAGGAAAAGCGCTCCTCGCCGCAAACGACCGCCGTGGCTTGCGGGAACTGCGCCTCCGCATAGCGGAGGAAGCGGATTGGAGTGAGAGGAAGTTTCATGCCCTGCCTCGTGGTACGTTCGCGATTCTCCGAATGTCAACCGGCCGCCGGGATGGACGGGCAAGCGAGTATACCTGAGAGCGCAGGGGCGTAAAGAGAGCCGTCGCCCGCCGGTGCGGCGGGAGGCCCTTTGCGTGCCCCGGCATTCGGCTATAATCGGCGGCCTCGGCGGGTCCTGCGGGATGCCCCGTGTTAGGCGCTCTTCCCGCCAAGTAGATGGTGGCTCGCGGAAATCACAGCGGGAGGCCCTGGCCATGACCAAAGAGGACTACCTCCGTTACATCGATCACTTCAACAACAAGCAGTACGAGAAGTTCGCGGCGTACTACGCCGAGGACGTGGAGGTCAACCTGAGCAGCCTTACGCTCAAGGGGCCCAAGGGCATCATCAGCTTCTACACCGATTTTCACACCTACGTACGCGAATTCGTGGACGTGAAGTTTCTGGTGGCGGACGACGCCGGAGTGGCCGCCGAAATGTACACGGAATTCGACTGCTTTCGGGATTATCCCAACACCGCGCTGCCCTTCAAGAAAGGCGAGGTGCGGCGCATACTGAATTTCGTGCACTACGATCTGGCGGACGGCAAGTTCAAGCACATCCGCGTGGCGCGCTATCAGCAGTACGTGTAGGGGGCGAGGTGGACCGGAGGTCTGGCACAGGCCGGCAGGGAGAATATGGAGGAGGCGCTCTCAGGGCATCGCATTTGGGAAAGATTGTGTATAATGCGCGGCGGTTGATTCGGGGGCGAAGGCGGGTCGCCCGGTCGGCAATAAATATGCACTACCGTGGGGCGGAGCGAGGCGGTACAGTGTGGCGTAACGCGTATGTTCCGCCGAAGGAGATGGCTGGCACGCGATGGGGAAACATATGATTCCGCGGCTTCTTATACTGCTTGGTTTGCTGTGCTGTGTTCCACAGACAATTTTTGCGCTGCCTGCCGGAGGCATGTTCCCGGTGGCGGCGGCCGTTGTAGTGGCTCCGGAGATTCACGTCGACCGCCTGGCCGCGGTCGAGCAGGCGGCGGCGGACGCCAAGGGCTCGGCGGATAATGCCTGGATGCTGGTGAGCGCGGCGCTGGTGCTGTTCATGACGGGGCCGGGGCTGGCGCTTTTCTACGGCGGCCTGGTGCGCAAGAAGAACGTCCTGAGCACGATGATGCAAAGCTTCGCCATGATGGCAGTGATCACCGTCGTGTGGGCGCTGGTGGGATACAGCCTGGCCTTTGGCCAGGGACATAGCTTCATTGGCGGGTTCCACAATCTTTTCCTGCGGGGCGTGGGCTTGCAGCCGGACGCCGATTACGCGGCCACCATTCCCAACCAGACGTTCATGATCTATCAGCTGATGTTTGCCATCATCACCCCGGCGCTGATCACCGGAGCGTTCGCGGAGCGGATGAAATTCAGCGCCATGCTGTTGTTCCTGACGCTGTGGTCGCTGTTCGTGTATGACCCGATGGCGCACATGGTGTGGGGCAAGGGCGGACTGTTGAATGCGGCGCTCGGCGGGCGATTGCCGACGCTGGATTTCGCGGGCGGCACGGTGGTGCACGTGACCTCGGGCGTGTCCGCGCTGGTCTGCGCGTTGTATCTGGGCAAGCGGCTGGGATATCCGAAGCAGTCGATGCCGCCGCACAGCGTGGTGACCAGCTTCATCGGCGCCTGCCTGCTGTGGGTGGGCTGGTTTGGATTTAACGCGGGCAGCGCGCTGGCGGCAGGATCGCTGGCTACTTCGGCGTTTGTGGCCACGCACTTTGGCGCGGCGGCGGCGGTGGTGGGCTGGAGCGCGGCCGAGTGGATTCGCAACGGCAAACCGAGCGCGCTGGGCGCCATCTCAGGTTCCGTGGCGGGACTGGTGGCGATTACGCCGGCGGCGGGCTTCGTGAGCCCAATGTCGGCGCTGGTGATCGGGCTGATTGCGGGAGTCTTCTGTTTCTGGATGGTGACCACGGTGAAGGCCGTCTTCGGCTACGACGACTCGCTGGACGCGTTCGGCGTGCACGGAGCGGGAGGCACGATCGGCGCGCTGCTGACCGGAATCTTCGCCTCGAGCGTGATCAATCCGATCTTCAAGGACGCCAGCGGGCATGTGTTGCCCTCCGGCGTTCTCGAAGGCAACGTGCGCCAGATCTTCTATCAGCTGGCGGGCGTGGCGATTGCCTGGGTTCTGGCCATCGTCGGCACGCTGATCCTTCTCAAGATCGTGGATGTCGTGATTGGCCTGCGGGTTTCCGAGGAACACGAAGCCCAGGGCCTCGATCTTTCGCAGCATGGGGAAGAGGGCTACTACTGGGAGCAATCCGCATAGCGAGCCGCCCCCTTTCGGCTCCTTGTGGCAGGGGAACTTCGTGGAGAGGCAAGACGAGAATCGGGACGGACAACCATGACAAAAGTCGAAGCGGTGATTCAAACCTCGAAGCTGGATGCAGTGAAAGACGCGTTGCACGAAATCGGCGTGGAGGGCATGACCGTGCTCGAGGCGCGCGGGCACGGCCGACAGAAGGGCCACACCGAGTTCTACCGCGGCCGGGAGTACACCGTCGATCTGATCCCCAAGATCAAGCTGGAGATGGTCCTGGCGGACGACATGGTGGAAAAGGCGGTCCAGGCGATCATGACGGCCGCGCGCACGGGGAAAATCGGCGACGGCAAGATTTTCCTTTCCAAGGTTGAAGACGCCATCCGCATCCGCAACGACGAACGCGGCGACAGCGCCCTCTGACGCGCACCCGGCCCGTTCCCGCCCCGCATCGCACCGGGCCCGAAAAGGGCCGCGCGAGGCCCGGTCCCGGACCAGTTTTTTTGCGATAATACACGCATGTCCACAAATGCCGCACTGGGGAACGAACTGCGCGCGTTATATGCGGCGGAATCGGCTCGCCTGCAGCAGGAGTTCTCCGCCACGGGGGACGGCCGCGCCGCCGTCCAGGGCCGCACCGCGCTGGTCGAATCGCTCGCGCTGCGCCTGTGGAAGGAAGTGATCTCGCCCGAGGCCGAAGGTCCGCGCAATTTCGCGCTGGTCGCGCTGGGCGGGTTCGGCCGCCGGTGGCTTTTCCCGTATTCGGACATCGACATTCTGCTTCTGCACGGCGGCGGGACGGAGCAGGAATACAAGAGCCGCATTCGGAGCTTCTCGCAGGAGATGTGGGATCTGCGGCTGAAGCTGAGTCCCGCGACGCGGACGCTGGGGGAGTGCGAGAAGTTCGATCCCAACAACGTCGAGTTCACCATCTCGCTGCTCGATTGCCGGTATCTGGCCGGCGACGCCAACCTGTTCGCGCGGCTGCACGACCAAGTGATTCCGAAGCTGGTAGCGCGGGAAGCGCGGGCCATCGTGCAGCGGCTCACCGATCTGACGCGCGGCCGCTACAACAAATTCGGCAACACCGTCTTTCATCTCGAACCCAACATCAAGGATGGTCCCGGCGGGCTGCGCGATTACAACCTGGCTTGCTGGCTGGCTCTGATCGCGGCCATGGAAGAAAGAGCCGGGTGGCCCGACGAGCAGACGCTCCTGCCGCCGTGGCTGCGCGCGAAAATGGGCGCCGCGCTCGATTTCCTGATGTCCGTGCGCTGCTTTCTCCACTTCCGCCACGGGCGCGACGATAATACGCTGGCCTGGGTGGCGCAGGACGAAGCCGCTGCCGAGAAAGTCGGAGCGCCCGGCGCCGGCTCGCTCACAGCTTCGGACTGGATGCGCTTCTATTTCGGGCATGCGCGGCTGATCCACCGGGTCGCCACCCAGCTGATCGAGGAATTTCCCGCGGCGCGGCCGTCGCTGTACCGCCAATTTCAGAATCTGCGGTCGCGGCTTTCCAATTCCGAATTTGCCGTGGTGGATGGAAGGATCTTTCTGCAGCGCGCGGAATCGCTCGAGGATCCCGAGCTGCCTCTGCGGATGTTCCGCTTCATGGCGCGCCACGGCCTGCACCTCAGTTCGGCCACCGAACACCAGATGGAGGAATCGCTCCCGGCTCTGATGGCGGCGCCGCCCAAGGGCGCGGAGCTGTGGCACTACCTCCAGGACATTCTGCTCGCGCCCCACGCGGCAGACGCGCTTCGCACGATGCACCTGCTGCGGCTGCTGACGGCGCTGGTGCCGGAATTTGAGGCCATCGATTCATTGGTGATTCGCGACTATTCACACCGCTTCACGGTGGACGAGCACAGCTTCGTCACCATCGAGAATCTTCACGATTTGCGCAAGTCGGCTTCGAAATGGGACCAGCGGTACGCCGAAATTCTGGATGAGCTCGAGCAGCCCGATCTTCTCTACCTGGCGCTGCTGCTGCACGACACGGGCAAGGGCGCGAAATCGGATAATCATGTCACCGCGAGCCTGGAGATTGCCGGGCGGTGCCTCGACCGGCTGGATCTCGACGCGCCCGACCGCGAGACGGTGCTCTTTCTGATCGGGCACCATCTCGATCTGAGTTCCTCCTTGCGCCGCGACATCTTCGATCCGGAAACGATTCGCCAGCTCGCGGAGAAGGTGGGAACGCCCGAGCGCCTGAAGATGCTGTGCCTGCTCACCTACGCCGATATCAAGGCGGTGAATCCCGAGGCCCTCACGCCGTGGAAGGCGGAGAACATCTGGCAGCTCTACATCGGCACGGCCAATTTCATGATGCGCAGCGTGGACGAGCGGCTGCACGTGAGCGCCGACAACGAGGTGCTGACGCACCTGAGCACGCTCGCGCCGGCCGCCGGAAAAAGACTCCAGAGTTTTCTGGAAGGGCTGCCGCGGCGCTATCTGGGGACGCACACGGCCAACGACGTCATCCACCACATGGAGATGGCCGGACATCTGGACGAAGATCCCGTGCAACTGTCGCTGACGCGCGGGCGCCACTGGTACGATCTGACGCTCGTCACGCCCGACCGGCCCTTCCTGTTCGCCAAGGTGGCCGGCGCGCTGGCGGCCTGGGGGATGAACATCGTGAAGGCCGGGGCTTTCTCGAACCAGGCGGGCGTGGTCGTGGACACGTTTTTCTTCACGGACCGTTTTCAGACGCTCGAATTGAACCTGCCCGAATGGGAACGGTTCAAGAAGAGCATTCACGACGTGCTGCTCGACAAGGTTGATCTCGAGCGCATGCTCCGCGACCGCCTGCGGTCGCAGAAGAACGTGGCGCCCAAGGTGAAGGTCGAGACGCAGGTCGAAATCGACGACTCCTGCTCGGCGCACAGCACGCTGGTCGAGATCATCACGCAGGACGTGCCCGGCCTGCTGTACCGCATCAGTTCGCAATTCGCGCGGGAGAAGTGCAACATCGAGATCGCCCTGATTGAAACCGAGGGCCAGATGGCCATCGACGTTTTCTACCTCACATCAGGCGGCGCCAAGCTCACGCCCGAGCACCAGAACCGCCTGCGCGCCGCCTTGCTCACCGAACTCGCGGCGGAATGAGCGTTTTCGTCCCTTCGGCGTGACGGCAAAATCAAAAACCCCACCCTTCGCCCACGGCGCGAAGGATGGGGCACCCTCACAACAGACTTTCAAGTGAAGTGCCGCGATGGTGGCATGGTCGCGAGGCAGACTGCGGCGGGCAAGACCAGCACAGTGGCTGCGCAGAACGGCCAAATCGAGCTGCACTACCACCGCAAAGGGGCCAGCGCCGTTTGCGATTGACACGACGGGGCGGGAGGGCTAGGCTCTCGGGCCAAGGGGAAGCTCAAAACGGAAATTTCCATTGGCCTGCTGTCTGGCTCGTAGAAATATCGGGGGACACTCGCTATGGCCAAAATCGATGCAGTTTGTAAAGAAGTGATCGAGAAAACCGAATGGATCGCTATCTCCACGGCCGGTCCGGACGGCCCGCACGTGGTGGCTACGTGGGGCGATTATGTTCGTGCGCTCGGCATCAATGAGGACACGATCCTCATTCCCGTCGGCCTCATGCGCAAGACCGAAGCAAACCTGCAGCGTGACAATCGCGTCGAGTTGCTCTGCGGCTCGCGCCAAGTGCAGGGTACGCGCGGCCCGGGTAAAGGTTGCGCGCTCGTCGGCAGGGCGGAATTCCAAACCGCAGGTCCGCGCTACGAGGCCGTCAAAGCCAAATTTCCTTGGGCGCGCGCTACGCTGGTAGTCAGTGTCGAAGAAGCCAAGCCGCAGCTTTGACAGGAATCGCCCCGTATCACTCACCCCTTGGGCGCTGCAACGAAAGTACTTACTCCGCACCCTCCCAAGAACCCGCACAGCACGCCTCCCTTGCTGGGGAGCGCCTCCTTGCAGCCCCGGCGAATCCGGCTGGGCCGCCGGAAGTGGACTCGGCGGTGCGACTTAGGTTCCGGGCGGCAAGTTCGCGCATCCAATTGGCAGCGCACCGCGTATGATCGACGCAGGTTTTTCAGCGTGGCGGAGGAGAGACGTGCTTATCAAGCGAGCCTCGGAATTGACCTATGCGGACATCACTCCCCGGGGGCTCTACATGGGTCGCCGGAATTTCCTGCTGGGGCTTTTGGCCGCCGGCGGGGCGGCGGCCGCGTGGAAGAAACTGCCGCGGCTGGTGTCGGCGGCGGGCACCGGCTCGGTGCCCGTGAAGCTGAACGGCGTGATCACGGGTCTCAAGGGTCCTTACACCACGGATGAGAAGGCGACGTCCTACAACGACGCGACCCACTACAACAACTTTTACGAATTCGGGACGGACAAGTCGGACCCGGCCGCCAACGCCACGAATTTTAAGGCCTCGCCGTGGACGGTTTCGGTCGAAGGAGAAGTAGCGAAGCCGCGCAAGTTCACGATGGACGAAATCATGAAGCTGGCGCCGCTCGAGGAGCGCATCTACCGGCATCGCTGCGTCGAAGCCTGGTCGATCGTGGTGCCCTGGATCGGCTACTCGTTCAGCGCGCTGGCTAAGCTGGCCGAGCCGACCTCCCAGGCGCGGTACGTGGCATTCGAGAGCTATTACGATCGGCGGCAGATGCCGTGGGGCGCCGGCTCGGGAATTGACCTGCCCTATGTGGAAGGGCTGCGGCTAGACGAGGCCATGCACCCGCTCACGCTGCTCTGCGTGGGGATGTACGGCGAAACGCTTCCCAATCAGGACGGCGCGCCGGTGCGCATGGTGATTCCCTGGAAGTACGGGTTCAAGAGCATCAAGTCGATTGTGAAGATTCGCTTCGTCAAGAAGGAGCCGCCCACGACGTGGAACATCGCCAACGCGCGGGAATACGGCTTTTACTCCAATGTGAATCCGACGGTCGATCATCCCCGCTGGAGCCAGGCGAAGGAACGCCGCCTGGGCGAATTTCTGAAACGCCCGACGCTGATGTTCAATGGCTATGGCGAGCAGGTCGCGAGCCTCTACGCCGGGATGGACCTGCGCAAGAATTACTGATTGGAGCCGCCGCGTTGAACCGGATTTTGACCAGCAAGTGGGCGAAACTTGCCGTGTTTCTGGCCTGCCTGGCGCCGCTTGCGAACCTCCTCTGGCGGGCGGCGCACGGGGACCTGACCGCCAATCCCATCGAGTTCATCACCCACCGGACCGGGGATTGGACGCTGCGCTTCGTGGTTCTCACGCTGGCCATCACGCCGCTGCGCAAGATTCCGCACGCGGGGCAACTCATCCGCTTCCGGCGCATGCTGGGGCTGTTTGCGTTTTTCTACGGCTGCCTGCACTTCGGCACGTGGATCGGGCTCGACAAGTTTTTCGACTGGGCCGAAATGTGGAAGGACGTGCAGAAGCGGCGATTCATCACTGTGGGATTTACCGGGTTCGTCCTCCTGATTCCTCTTGCCATCACGTCCACCGCGGGATGGATTCGCCGGCTCGGTGGAAGGCGCTGGCAGTGGCTGCATCGCGCGATTTACCTGACGGCGATCGCCGGCGTCATTCATTACTACTGGCTGGTCAAGTCCGACGTCCGCAAGCCGCGGCAATACGCGTGCCTGGTGGGTGTTTTGCTGGCCTGGAGGCTCGGCGCGTGGCTGGTGGCGCGGCGACAGCATCGCTCCGGCCGCAGCGCCGGACGCCAGGAACCGGCCACCGCGGATACGGCTTAAACCCTGGTTTCTCACCCCAATCCTGAACAGGCTGAAGCGTGGTGAAAGCGGCGGCCAAGAATCGCAGGAGAGGTGTCCCCCCAGCAGCGCGGGCACGGCCCCGACTGCTGTCCGGGGCGGGGCGTGCCGTGCCCCTACGGAGGCGCGGCAAGAAGTAGATTCTGAGTCGAGCGGCTACTCGTCGGGATGAACGCCGAGGGTGTCGTTTTCCTGGCCGGCTTTGAGCGGGCTGATGCACAGCATCGTGCCGGTCTCGTCGCATTGATAGACCTGATAGGCGGGCAGATCTTCCGGCTTGACGACGTAGGAACCGTCCTCCATCGCGTCGGTGTCCTCCGAGCGGCTCATGACGTAGGGATTGCCCGGCAAGGCGCGGACGCGGAAATCGGAGGATGCGGGCTCATAATTGCCATAGCTGAAGCAGTGGCCGATGCAGGCGCGGTCGATCATGTGCTGGATGGCGATGCGCGAATCGGAGGGCGCCAGGATGGTCGCCAGGACGCGCTGGTTGGGCGGCAGCGTGCGCACCAGTTGCTCGGCCTGTTGCTCCATGCGGTTGAACACGGCAGTGTCGTGGTAGACGAAGGGAAAAAAGACCGCGGCGATGGCCGCCGAACCGGCCAGATGCCACTTGCTGGGCCGCATCGCGCCCAGGATGCAGCAGACCAGAGCGGCGGAGACCGAGGTCATGCGTTCGGTCAGCAGGGCGATGGCCGAATTGTGTTGCGAAAACGTGATTCCGCGGGGCAGCAGGGGAACGGCCAGAGCCACGAGCAGGTAGAGTTGCAGGGGAATGGCGTAATCCCTCCCCATCCCCGGCTCGCGCCGGCGGCGCACGAAATCGGTCGCGCAGGCGACGGCGCCGAAAGCCAAAGCCGCTCTTTCGATCAGGTGGTAACGCTCGCCGAACAGCAGCAGTTGATCGGCGCCGTTGAACATATAGAGCGGGTCCGGCGCGGCCTCGACGATGAAGTGGCGCCAGAGATAGTAATGCGCGCCGGCGAGCGCCGCGGCGGCTGGCACCAGCAGCAGCCATTGAAAGCGCGCCGGCAGCCGTTCCGCAATCACCACGTAGACCGACGCGCCCACCAGCCACGCCAATCCCAGCGGATGCGCCAGCACGATCAGCGGGGCCAGGGCGTAACCCAGCAACCGCTCCCAGCCCCTGCCGCGCCAGAAAATCGCCAGGCTGAAAAAGGACAGGCCGAGAGAAAGGTAGTAGTTGAAGAAGGCCATGTGAAACGTGTAGCCGTAGGTCACCAGGGCGATGCAGGGCAGCAGGAACCACGGAGCGCGCCGCGTGGCCGCCGAGACCATTGCGAACACGCCCCAGAAGAAGATCAGCACGGCGAGTGAGACCGCCACCTTTTCGGCCACTGGAAACCCGAAGACCGAGCTCAGGCCGCTCAACAGGAAATCGAACAGCACGTTGGTCCACTGGCGCGCGATCCACAGGCCGGGCGCTTGTCCGTGGCGGATCAATTGCGCCAGCCAGGCGTTATACAAATGGCTTCCCAGATCGGTGGCCACGATCCGCCGGTGCCAGAAGCAGGGGATCAGGAGCACGCAGGAAATCGCGAGAAGCCTCAGCGAGTGCCGGCGCACGAACGAGGTGGACTCCGCGAGGACGCGCGCTTGCGGAGGTGCCAGAGGGCCATGCCCCGTCGTTCGGCTGTTGGTGTGGAGGGGGTTGCCGTTCGATCCCAGCGTCAACGCTTGCATCCCGGGGCAAATGTCGCTTCGTCGCCGGGAGCCAACATACCATGATTCGAGCGTTTAACGGTGCGGCGGGGCATGCGGAGGCACGGGGGCTGGCAGCTTGCGCTCGGAGGAGTCCCAGTCTTCCGGCGGGAAAGCGATGCGCCAGAACACCGGCGACGGCTCGGTGAATTCCAGGCCGATTTCCCTGTGCTCGCCCTCACTGGGCCGGAGGGAAATGACCCGGCAGGACATCTCCTCGGCAGTTCTGGGATTGACGATCATCACTTCCTGTCCGCGCACCACCTGCGCCGACACGCGCAGCATGCAGCCATAGGCGCTCACCGTGATTGTCTGCGTCTTTTCCTCGAACGGTTGTGTGGCAACCACGCCGCGGACAATCACCGGCATGGCCAGATGCAGGCGGATGGAGCGCCGCCGGTCCTGCGGATGGTCGGTGGAAGTTGCGGGCGCCGAGGTTTTTTCGTCGGCCATAGGGATGCTCGAGCTCTCAGCTCGCGGGGCAGTGAATCGCGCCGGTGGCACAGCCCCTGCGCCCGATTGGCGCACCGTTCCGGCACATGCAATCGTGAGGCTGAAAAATGCGCTTGGGCGGCGGCTCCAGGCCATTCCTGGGTTCGGAACAGTTCACGTAAGACAAATCGGACCAATTCCCATTCTCATTACTTGGCTTGTGGCGGCAGGGAGAGTCAGTCGTCGTGAGATGGCCTGGGTGCGTAGGGGTATTTCAGGGGTTTGGGGGCATGAGCAGCGCGATATTCGTCCAATTCCTGATCGCTGAGACAGAATTCGGTTTCCAAGGGGTGGTTGCCCGAAAGGGCCAGTTCGTGGTGCAGTTTGTGGGAGCAGATGTCGGGTGCATCCTGGTAACGGATGCGGCGGGAGTCAAAGGCTGAGCTGGGAATGATGAGAACGTAATCGACCGGCTCGGCGGCGGGCTCCCGGACGGCAAAAGTGTACTCGCGGCCGCGGGGGGTAGCCTGGAATCCGACGAATTGGACGATGATGTTAGGGCTCACGGGCTGCCTGGAACTGCTACTTTCGGACGGATGGCGCGGTGAGCAGCGCGTAAGAAAGAAAAAAGGCGGACCGGGGATACCCGGCCCGCCTTTTTCGACTAGAGGCTGGTGACGTTCGCCGCCTGCAGGCCCTTGGGGCCGCGGGTGACTTCGAATTCAACCGCCTGACCTTCGTTCAGCGATTTGTACCCCTCCGCCTGGATGGCGGAGAAATGGACGAAAACGTCCTCGCCGGACTGGCGCTGGATGAACCCAAATCCCTTGCTGGCATTGAACCACTTTACTGTTCCTTGTTCTCTCACTGATGTACTTCCTTCTTTGTAAGCTATTTGTGCTTCTCGACCGCCTCCAGCCGTAAAGCAAAAAGGGGCGGCAAGTGTGAACTTGCAGCCCCTTCGAACGAATCTAAAGGTGTTACAAGAGCGACAAACGCAATTGAAGAATAACACAATTCCGCCCCAGTTCCTAATGGTGTTTTCTTGCAGGGCAACGCCCTCCTCACCCACCCCGGCGGTGGCCCGCGGGATGGCCCGGCGGAAAAGATCCCTGCCCGATTCGGTGAATTCGGTACAATTGGAGGTAGGCGGAGAGTCAACAGATCCTGTCCGTAGCTTGGAAACGGTGTTTTTCGAGGTATTTCGAGTGCCGGAAGATCGCCACATGGACGCCGAACGCGGCCGGCTGCTGCGCGCGGCGCGACGCGTCGTCATCAAAGTGGGCACGAGCACGGTCACCGGGGCCGAGGGCGAATTTTACCCCGAGCGCGTGGAGCCGATTGCGCGGTCCATTGCCGCGTTGATGAAGGCGGGGCGCCAGGTGGTGCTGGTGTCTTCGGGCGCGGTGGGGCTCGGCCGGGGTTGGCTGGGATTGCACCGCTCGCGGCTGGACGACCTAGTGACCAAGCAGGCCTGTGCCGCGGTCGGCCAGAGCCTGCTCATGGATGCCTACAAGGGGCTATTTTCGAAGTGGGAGATCAAGATCGCCCAGGTACTGCTCACCGAAGACGATTTCACCAACTGGCGCCGTTATTCAAATCTTCGGCGCACCATGGAGAAGCTGACCGGATTCGGGGTCCTGCCCATCGTCAATGAAAACGACACGGTTTCCACGGCGGAACTCGAGTCCGTGGGACAAGGGGCGCGGGCGGCCGTCTTCAGCGACAACGATCGCCTGGCTGCGCTGGTAATGAGCGGGCTCGAGGCCGATGCGCTTGTGCTGTTGACCAACGTGGATGGTTTGCTGCGAGCGCCTGAGGGCGCCCGCAATGGAGATCTTACCGAGGTCATTCCTCTGGTGAGCGAAATCACTCCCGAACTGAAGGCGCTGGGCGCGGGGCCGTCTGAGAGCGGGCGCGGCGGGATGCGCACGAAACTGGAAGCCGCGGAAATCGCCATGAATTGCGGGGCCACGGCGGTGATCGCCAACGGCAGCCGTCCCGACACCCTCGAGCGCCTCTTCGCCGGGGAGAGTATCGGCACGGCGTTTCTTCCGGTCAAGCGGATGCGCGGCAAGCGGCGCTGGATCGCCTATGCGGCGGGGGTGCGGGGCCGCGTGGTGGTGGATGCCGGAGCGCAGCGGGCCATCACGCAGGGGAAAGCCAGCCTGCTGGCATCGGGGATCACGCGGGTGGAGCATTCTTTTGAACCCGCGGATGTCGTGAGCATCGTCGACGCGGAGGGCCGGGAAATCGCGCGCGGCATCGCCAATTGCGATAGCGAGGCGGCGGAAAAGTTTTCGCGGAAGAAGGGAACCCGCCGCGGGCGGGCCGGGGCGCCCTCCCCGGTGCTTGTCACGCGCGATAATATTGTGTTATTCGAGAAGCCATGAGCCAGCAGACCAGCGCGCAGTTGCAGGAAAGCGCCGCCGCGGTGGCCGCCATCGCCCGGCGGGCCCGGGCGGCCTCGCGGTCGCTCGCCAAGCTTTCCGCGGAAACGCGCAACGAAGTTCTGATGGCCGCCGCGCAGGCCCTCGATCAGGGCTCGGCGAGGATCCTGGAAGCCAACGAGCGCGATTGCCGCGCCGCGCAGGGCGCTGTTAGCGCGGGGAAGATGTCTGCGGCGATGTTTGCGAGGCTGCGCGTGACCGAGCACGGCATCGCCCAAATGGCCACGCAGGTGCGCGAGGTGGCCCGGCTGGAAGATCCTCTGGGCCGCCGGCTGTCGGTCACCGAGCTGGACGACCATCTGGTGCTCTACAAGGAAACCTGCCCGTTCGGCGTGGTGGGCGTGGTCTTCGAGTCCCGGCCGGACGTGGTGCCGCAGCTCGCTTCGCTGGGCCTGAAGTCGGGCAACGCCGTCATTATGAAGGGTGGGGCGGAGTCGGCGCAGACTAACGAAGTGCTGGTCGCCATCTGGCGCGAGTGCCTGGGCCGCTTTCCGTCCGTTCCGGTGGATGCCATCAGTTTGCTGCAGACGCGCGCGGACGTCCTGGATCTGCTGTCGCTGGACCGCGACGTGGATTTGATCATTCCGCGCGGATCGTATGAACTCGTCCAGTTCATCATGCAGCACAGCCGCATCCCCGTGCTGGGGCACAGCGAAGGAATCTGCCACGTCTACGTGGACCGCGCCGCCGACATCCACAAGGCCATCGACATCGCCTACGACGCCAAGGTGCAGTACCCCGCGGTGTGCAATGCCGCCGAAACGCTTCTGGTGCACGAGGGCATCGCGGAGGCATTCCTCCCGCGCATGGCCGCGAAATTCGAAGAGGCGGGAGTCGAGATACGAGGCTGCGCGAAGACCCTGGCGCTCCTGCCGGCCGCGGCCATCGTGCCCGCCACCGAACGCGATTGGGCCACGGAATACGGCGACTTGATTCTTTCCGTCAAGATTGTCGCCGATCTTGACGAGGCCATCGACCACATCAACCGCTACGGCTCGCGCCACACCGACGCGATTGTGACCGAAGACGCCGAAGCCGCGCAGCGATTCATGAGCGAGGTGGATTCCGCGGGCGTGTATCAGAATGCCTCGACGCGTTTCGCCGATGGCTACCGCTACGGCCTGGGGGCCGAGGTGGGCATCAGCACCAGCAAACTCCACGCGCGAGGCCCGATGGGACTCGAGGGCCTGACCACTTATAAGTACAAGCTGTTCGGCGACGGCCATACCGTCGCCCCGTACACCACGGGCGAAAAGAAGTTCAAGCACCGCCGGCTGCAGTAGCGCCGCGCTTCCCTCATTTGCTCCGTTCGATCGCCAAAATCACGCCGCGCGATTGCGGCGCCGCCTGCGCAGAGCGCCCGCAAATACAAGAAGTGCCGCAGCGATGAGGGCGGATACGACGCCGCCCGCGGTGCGGTCCCACGTCCGGCGGAAGCGGACCTCCACGCGGTGGGTGCCCGGGCCGAGCGGCAGAAGCAGTTGCGTCGTTACCGGGTGTTGCTCGAAGCGTGCCTTCCGCCCGTCCACGCGAACCTCCCAGGCAGGATAGGCGAGCAGCCGCAAGGCCAGCGTCACCGAGGCTGCCGTGTTCACGGTGAACGCCTTGTGCTCGACGGACCACTGCTCGATGTGCAGCCGCACGTCTTTTGCCGGGGCGACGCTGCCGGTTGCCGCGTCAAACTTCTCCACGGGCGCGGCGGGAGTCGAGGAGACATAGGGCAGGCGCGTCTCGTCATCGGGATTTCCCGGCAATTCGGAGCGATCGCAGCCCGTGGGCATGTATTCATCGGTGCCCTCATAGCCACGCTGGGAACTGATGGCCTCCGACAGGACCGGCGCTCCCGCGCTATCCCACCAGGCGTCTTCGATCATGGCCGTGGCGGTGGCGCCGGTCATCGCCAGCAGCAAAACGCCTACAACCCAGGCCGCCCGTTTTCGCATGCAGGACATGGCTGTGGCGAGGGAGCAGGCGAAAACCACGGATAACACGTCCAGCCATCTCCACGGAAACTGCAGGAATTGCAGCTTCGGCAGATGGCGCCACACGAAATCGCTCGGCCGGAACATCAGGAGAGCGGACGTGGCTCCCAGGGCCATGAGCGTCCACCAGATCTCGCCGAACTCCCGGCGCTTCCTGGCGGCCCAGACTCCCGCGATGCCGGTCGCGAGCATCATGCTGAGTGCCACCCACGATACCTTCCAGTTGAAGAACACGAATTCGGGATCGTTCGCCTGCGTGAACAGGAAATTGCGAGCAGGCTGGACGTTGTCCGCGACCACCTCCGCGATCTGGACCCAATGCTGCTCCCACGCCGCGGGCAGGATGTAGAAGGCAGCCAGGCCGAAGCCCCCGGCCATGGCGATTCCGCCGGGCAGCAGCGGCCGCAGGCTGCGGCGCACGGCGCACGCGGTGAAGAGGATCAGGGCCAGGGAATACGTCGCAATGACGGCGGCTGGCGCGTTCGAGAGCCAGAGGGCGGCGAACACAGCCGCCAGCGGGGGAACGCAGCGCCACTCCTGGCGCGCGCAGCGGAGGGCGCCCCAGACCAGCAGCGGCAAGAGCGCGGCCGCCAGCAGTTCCGAAAAATCGCTGCGGTAATACACGATCACCAGGTTGTAGGGGTTCACGGCAAACAGGACGGCCGCGGCGGTGGCCTGCGGACCGGGAAGCCATTCGCGCGCCAGCTTCCACATGGACATCCCGCCGATCGCCAGCGCCAGCCAAATGAACGCGCCCGGCACCATCCTCCACGGCAGCACCGCGCCCAGCGCCGCGCCCAGCGTCCACGACGCGGGCGGGTAGAAGACGAAGCGCGGCTCGCCGAATCCCCAGTTGGCCCATTCCGCCCAGCGCGGATAGACGATGCCCTCGTGCCATTGGCTGGAGACGTCCATCCAGGACGCCAGATGAAACAGGAAGTCGTGGCCGGAGGCGTCGCCGCGAAACCACAGGGGCGCGACGACCGCGGTGGCCGCGAGAAAAACGCACAGCAAAGCGGTGCGGAGCGAAGAGGCCTCCCTGGACAGGAAGGGCGGCGCAACGTGTGGTGTCGGCTCGGTCAGAATAGGGCCTCGTCCGTGAGGATGTAGACCCACGAGAATACAGAATAAGGCGGCGTTCGCGCTACTTGTGACTGCAACTGTGCCATCCACAAGCGCCTCGAAGCCGGCGTGTCTTGGGACGCTCGGACCGAGCGGCTGCAGTGAGGTAGAATCGCGACAGCCGCGTACAGAGTGCGCTCCGCAAGGCTCTTTGCAATTTCTGCGGCCCGAGTGATTACGGATGACGAACGAGGAACAGAGACTCGCGGCCTGCATGGACGGCCAAGCCCCCTGGAAGCGCTGGGGGCCGTATCTTTCCGAGCGCCAGTGGGGTACGGTGCGCGAAGATTACAGCGCCGAGGGCGATGCTTGGGAATACTTCCCGCATGACCACGCGCGGTCGCGCACGTATCGCTGGGGGGAGGATGGCCTGGGAGGAATTTGCGATCGCCACCAGCACATCTGTTTTGCCTTCGCGCTGTGGAACGAACAGGACCCCATTCTCAAGGAGCGGCTATTCGGCCTGACGAACCACCAGGGCAACCACGGAGAAGACGTCAAGGAGTACTACTATTATCTGGATGCCACGCCGACCAGTTCCTATTTGAAGTTCCTCTACAAGTATCCACAAGCGGCTTTTCCCTATAACCAGCTCGTCACGGAAAATGCGAAGCGCACGCGGCATGATCCGGAGTACGAGCTGATTGATACCGGCGTGTTTCGCGAGAACCGTTATTTTGATGTGTTCGTCGAGTACGCGAAGGCGGATGCAGAGGAAATCCTCATTCGCGTCACGGCCTGGAATCGAGGGCCCGAACCGGCGCGCCTGCAGATTCTTCCCACGATCTGGTTCCGAAATCGGTGGGCGTGGGGCGACCCGTGCGACCTGCCCCGAGCGGCGCGAATCGAAGGGCCTTCGGGAACCGGTCTCATCGAAGTGACCGAGGCTCACTACGGTCCGCGATGGCTGTCCGCGGAGGGTTCGCCGGATTTGTTGTTCACCGACAACGAGACGAATACCGAGCGTCTGTACCAAGAAAACAACCGCACGCCCTACGTCAAGGATGCGTTTCACCGTTACGTGATTGGCGGCGAGCGTGCCGCCGTGAATCCCGCGCTCCACGGCACGAAGGCGGCCGCGCATTATGTTTCTCAAATTGCCCCCGGTGAGAGCTGGACAATTCGACTCCGCTTGGCCGATCGGAATCCTTCCACGGGTTCGGTGTCGCCGCAGGTTCTATTCGGTCCCGCGTTTGACGCCGTCTTCGCCGAGCGCCAGAAAGACGCTGATGCGTTCTACGCACGAGCCTGCTCGCGGTTAGGGGACGATGCGCGCCGCGTCCAGCGCCAGGCGTTTGCCGGGCTACTCTGGAGTAAGCAGAGCTACCACTACGATGTGCGCCGATGGCTGGACGGCGATTCCTCCCAGCCCGCACCCGATCCGGCTCGACGGACGGGCCGGAATCGCGATTGGACGCACCTCCGCAATTCCGAAGTGATCTCCATGCCGGACAAGTGGGAGTATCCGTGGTACGCGGCCTGGGACCTGGGGTTTCATTGCGTGGCCATGGCGCTGATCGATCCCGGTTTCGCCAAGGAACAGCTTATCCTGCTCCTGCGCGAATGGTACATGCACCCGAACGGCCAGATCCCTGCCTACGAGTGGGATTTCTCGGGTGTGAATCCCCCCGTGCACGCGTGGGCGGCGTGGCGCGTCTATCGCATCGAGGGGCGTATTTGGGGGAAAACGGACCGCGCTTTTCTCGAACGCGTTTTTCAGAAGCTCCTGCTTAATTTCACCTGGTGGGTCAATCGCAAGGATCCGGATGGCAAGAACGTTTTTCAGGGAGGACTCCTCGGCCTCGACAACATCGGCGTGTTCGACCGCTCGCTGCCACTGGGCCCCGGCGCCAGTATCGAGCAATCCGACGGAACGAGTTGGATGGCCATGTACTGCCTGGACATGCTGGCGATTGCCGTGGAACTGGCCCGCGAGGACCCGGCGTATGAGGATGTGGCCAGCAAGTTTTTCGAGCATTTCGTGTACATCTCGGAAGCGATGAACAACATGGGTGGCGAAGGGGTCGGCCTGTGGGACGAGCAGGACGGGTTTTATTATGACGTCCTGCACATGGGCGACAACCGGCGCCTCCCCATGAAAGTGCGCTCGATGGTTGGTCTCATACCCCTGTTTGCCGTGGAAACGTTCGAGCCGGAAGACGTGGAGGGCCTGAAGGATTTCCGGCGCCGGGCGCAATGGTTTCTCGATCATCATCCCGGCGTCGCCGACCATTTGGACATGAGCCGCCGGTCGCCCGGCGGAACTCGATATCTCCTCACGATTGCGAACCGCCGCAAGCTCGAACGCATCTACCGCTACGTCCTGGACGAAAATGAATTTCTCTCTCCCTACGGCATCCGGGCGCTCTCGAAGTTTCATCAGGACCACCCGTTCGTACTGAACTTCGATGGCCATTCCCACGACGTGGACTACGAGCCCGGCGAATCCGTCACCGAGCTGTTCGGCGGGAACTCGAACTGGCGCGGGCCCATCTGGTTTCCGATGAACGTCCTTCTCATCGAGTCCATGCAGCGCGTTCACTTTTACTACGGCGACGATTTTCGGGTGGAATTCCCGTCAAGGTCAGGCCAGGAGAAAACGCTTTGGGAAGCTGCGAGCGAAATTTCCCGCCGCCTCTCCCGCCTTTTCCTCCAGCGTGACGGGCGGCGCGCGGCCTACGGCGATGTGGCGCTGTTTCAGAACGATCCCTACTGGCGCGACCTTATTTCCTTTTACGAATACTTTCACGGGGAGACGGGCGTCGGGCTGGGCGCCAGCCACCAGACCGGGTGGACGGCACTCGTGGCCAAGCTCCTGGAGCAAAGCGGGGAATAACAGCGGGCCGGCACGGTGCGGCCGGCGTGTGCCCTTACAGCCGTCCCTGCGACTTGCCGTGCACGGGCATTTCCACGAGTTCCATCAGGACTTTCTGGTTGGCGTGCGTGGGCACCAGAAAAAAATTGACGCGGGTGCCGCCCGCGCCGGGGCGCGTCGCCGGATATACCGGTTCGACGCCAAACCGGGCGCGAAGAATCTCGGCGGCGCGGTCCACATCGCGGACGTAAATCTCCACCTGCTGAATCCCCCGCGCAAATTTCTGCAGATAGCGCGCGATGGCGCCCGTGCCGCCGGGATCGCGCGCCGTGAGAATATCCAGCGCGGCGTGATGCTCGAAATGCAGCTCGAATTCCCTGGCGTCCTGATCCGGTGGGACCTCGGCGAGCGGCGGCGAGCCATGCGCGGCGCGAATCCGCTCGAAATCGTCCGGCGGGACCGCAATCCCCACGACGATCACGGCTGGCCCGCTTTCGGTTTGCGCCGAACCGCTGCGGTGCGTGCACATCAGGCTGCGGAATTCGGGATCCGTTGAGAACCGGCGGAGCGGAGCGTCGCACAGACCGGTGCCCGCGCGATACAGTTGCTGCGCGGCCGCCACGCGCTGGCCCGCGTCGCGATCGGCCAGGCCACTGATCCATCGAACGATGTCGCTGGTTTCAGCCATGCGCGGAGCGTCAGGGGGAAGGGTGGGAGGGCGGCACGGCGTTGGTATTGGAAAGCGTGAGGCGGCTGGTTTGGCCGGCGCGCACCGTCAGGGGAACATCCCACTGGGGTCGCACATCGCCGACCGAGGCAGCCACATCGAGCGTGCTGAGCCAGTACGTTCCCGGCGCGAGGCCGTGGAATGACCCCTGCCCTTGCAGGTCGCTTTCGACGCGCCCCACCAGATATTTTGATTGCGCCAGATCGAGCGTGCGCCGGTGCACGTCCGAATTCCGCGTGGCCTCCAGGGTGTTCCATCGGTGGCCCGGATCAATTTCCTGGAGGTTGATGTCGATTCCCGAGATCGTCTGCGGATTCTGGTCGATAAACTGGTGGACCGTCGCGGTGTACTCGTCTGAAAGCCTCTGGTATTTTGCCGGGTCCTTCGTCTTGTCCGACGGCTTGAACTTCGGCTTGGGCCATCGCACCGTCCGGTCGCCGGCGACGCGGTCGCTATACGCCTTGTAAAACTCCGGAACTTCCATGATGTCGTCCGCGTGCAGCTGGCGCGTGAACGCCTCACCCGAAAGGGAAGTCCAGCGGCGCTTTTTCATCCAGGCCTTGAGTTGCGGCGAGACATCCAGATGATCGACGAACGCGTCCAGATCCGGCTTCGGATACGAGGCCTCCGCTTCGTGGCCGATCGCCTCGAAGCTCTGGCCCAGCAGATAGAAAGGAAACCCGCGCACGGGCTCGTCGAGCCCTCCCGAGGGAGTGGCGCGCGCCACAAATTCGATCGAGCCTTCTTGCGCCAAGGCGCGTGGCGCCCGAGCCAGGAGCAGGCCCAGCAGCAGAAGCGCAGCGGTGCGGATCGCCGTTTTCATGCCGTTCATCGTAGCAGAAGGGAGGGCGCGGCGACACCGGCACGCGGAGTTGCTGAAACTTTTTTTGGAAGCGCGGAGTGCGGAGCCGTCGAGCACGGCGATGCGAAGCGGAGAACCTCAGTACAAATTGAACGTGACTTCAATGAGCTGCCGCACCGCGGCAGGCCTGCCATCGGGACCCCGCGCCGGCGTGACGCGCCAGGTGCGCGCCGCTTCGATGGCCTTCTCATCCAGGCCGTAGCCGAGCCCTTTGGCCACATGAATGTCCGTCACCCGGCCATCGGCCGTAATCACGGCCACCAGTTCGACCACACCCTGAATTTTCACTTTCATGGCTTCGGTGGTGTAGTCCGGTTTGGGGCAATACAGGCAGGATGCGGAGCCGTAACCTCCGGTTCCGGCATTCGGGAGTCCTCCTCCCGTGTTCCATCCCTCGCCCGGGCCCAGGCCCGCGCCGTTTCCATTCCCCAGGCCGGTGCCGCGTCCCTGCCCCATCGAGTCACTGGACGTCTTGCCCAGGGGATCGCCCCAGGTCGACGCATTGATATTCGGTGGAACCGTGGCCGGATTGCCCAGCACGGTCGGCGTCACGGCAATCTCGGGGCGCTCCGGCGGTTTCACCATGGGCCGGGAGACTTGCGTCCACGAGAATTTCGGCGCGCGGCCCTTGTTGGCCGGAGCCAAATCGTGCTGTCCGCCACCCCCGCCGGCTTTCTTGGCTGCGGGCGCCATCTTGGGCAGATACGGCGAGACCTCGATGGAGGTCGCCGACATGTTGCTGGCTTTCGTCGTGGGCGGAGACATCAGTTCCGGCAGCAACGGAATGACGACCAGCAACACCAGCAACATGACGACATGAACGGCGATCGAAAGCGCCTGCGCCCGCGGCAGCCCCGCGTTCTTCGACCAAATTTCGGGCACGGGAACCGACTGGCTGGTGGTCTGCAGGGGCGGCCGTTTCGGGGGAGTGATCAAATCGCGCAGATTTTGCCAGAACGTGGTTTCGTTCTCCCACTGGACCAGCAGCGCGGAATTGACGCGGCCGCGCGGCCCGGAGTGGAAAAATTCCTTGAGGTTTTCGCCCAGGCCCCCGCCAAACCGCTGAGAGGCAAACACTTCCGGGGCCCCGCCGCGAATTTTGACGGGACGCTCGGCGAGGAAGTCTCGCAGGTTCGAAAACAGGCTTTTCAGGCTGGAGCCGTGTACGGGCTTCGCCAGACGATCCAGCCGGAGTGTGGGTTCCATCGTTGAGTGGCCCGCGTCGTTCAATCTGGCGCTGAAATCAGACATACCAGCAAGCCTGCCTCCCATAACCCTTCTCCTTATTCGATGCTTTTCCGCAAAAAAGGATGTCCGGGTCCGGGCGCGGCTGACACGCTTCAGAATTCATTGTAACATACGGTCTGCAACCGGAAATCCGAGTTTCCACCGCGCCAACATGCGTCACCACAACGGTGTGCGCGCTGCACGCAGCGGTGGCGCGTCCAAGAAAGGGCTTCTCGACCCCGCAAGATGGAAAAGACCATCGACCTGAAAAGCACGCTGAATCTGCCGAAGACCGACTTCCCCATGAAGGCGCGCCTGCCCGAGCGCGAGCCCGAGCAACTGGCCGCCTGGGAGCAGGCGGGGCTGTATCGCCGCATTCTGGAATCGCGCGCCAATGCGCCCCTGTTTGTGCTGCACGACGGCCCGCCGTATCCCACCGGCGAAATCCATCTCGGCACCGGGCTCAACAAGATTCTGAAGGACATGATCGTGAAGTCGAAGACCATGGCCGGCTTCCGTTCGCCGTACATCCCCGGCTGGGATTGCCACGGCCTGCCGATTGAGACGAAAGTGGAAAAGGAGCTGGGCGGGAAGACCAGCAAGGTCACGGCCGCGCAGTTCCGGCGAACGTGCCGCGAATTTGCCGCGCGCTTCGTCGAGGCCCACAAACGGGATTTCAAGCGCCTGGGCGTCTTCGGCCAGTGGGACAAGCCCTACCTCACCATGGACCCCAGCCACGAAGCCAGCATCGCCGGAGCCTTCATCGACTTCCTCGAAAAGGGCTACGTCTATCGCGGGCTGAAGCCCGTCTACTGGTGCATTTCCGACCGCACGGCCCTGGCCGAAGCCGAAGTCGAATACGAAGATCACACCAGCCCTTCCATCTGGGTGAAATTTCCCGTGGTGGCCGGGCCGAAATCGAGCGCGCTCGGCAGCGACGTGTGCGCCCTGATCTGGACGACCACTCCCTGGACCCTGCCCGCCAACCGCGCCCTGGCGTTTCATCCGGACTTCGAATACGTCGTCGCGGAAACTTCGGCGGGAAAACTCCTGCTGGCGAAGGATCGCGTCCAGGCTGCCGCGGACGAGTTGAAGCTGGGGACGCCCATCGTCCACGGATCATGGAAGGGAAGAGATCTCGAAGGCATCCAGTTTCAGCACCCGTTTCTCGATCTGCGCGTGCCCGCGGTCCTTGCGGATTACGTCACGCTTGATCAGGGCAGCGGCGTGGTCCACACGGCTCCCGGCCACGGCGCCGACGACTTCCGCACCGGCCAGAAATACGGCCTGGAAGCCTATGCCCCGCAGGACGACGACGGCCGCTTCGTCGAAGGCCTGCCCGAATACAAGGGCAAGACGGTCTTCGAGGCGAATCCCATCGTCATCGAATTGCTGAAGAAGCGCGGCATGCTCGTCGGCGAGGGAAAACTTTCGCACAGCTACCCGCACTGCTGGCGGTGCCACAATCCGGTGATCTTCCGCGCCACCGAGCAGTGGTTTATCGCGCTCGATCACGGCAATCTGCGCCAGAATGCGCTCGCGGAAATCGAAAAGGTGAAATGGCTCCCAGCCTGGGGGCGCGAGCGGATTCGTGAGATGGTGGCCGAGCGCCCGGACTGGTGCATCTCGCGCCAGCGCTACTGGGGCGTGCCGCTGGTCGTGTTCTATTGCGAGGGCTGCGGCAAGCAGTTGGCGGACTATCAGGCCCTGCGGCACGTGCTGCCGTTTTTCGAGCGCGAGGGCGCCGACGCCTGGTACACGCACTCCGCCGAGGAACTCCTCCCGCCGGGAACGAAGTGCGCCTGCGGGGCTGCGAAATGGCGCAAGGAAACCGACGTTCTCGACGTGTGGTTCGATTCCGGCTCGACGCATCTGGCCGTGCTCAGCGAAAAGGACGGCACATGGCCCGCGGACGTCTATCTCGAAGGCCCCGACCAGTATCGCGGGTGGTTCCAGAGTTCGTTGCTGGTTGCCACGGGGATTCGCGGGCGCGCGCCCTATAAGCAGGTGGTGACCCACGGCTGGACGCTCGACGAGAAGGGCGCGCCGATGTCGAAATCGCTCGGCAACGCCATGTATCCCAACGAAATCTGCGAGAAATGGGGCGCCGATCTGCTGCGCGTGTGGGTCGCTTCGCAGGACTACACGGCCGACGTGCGCATCTCGCAGGCCATGATGACCCAGCTCGCCGAGGCCTATCGCAAGATTCGCAACACGTTCCGCTTCGCGCTCTCGAATCTTTTTGATTTCGATCCGGCGCGCGACGCCGTGCCCGACGCCGAACTGTGGGAGCTGGACGCGTGGATGCTCCGCCGCACGGGCGAGCTGGTGCGCCAGTGCCGCGAATGGTACGCGAATTTCGAGTTCCACCGCGCCTACCATGCCATTCACGATTTCTGCACCGTCGAGCTGAGCGCATTCTATTTCGACGTGCTCAAGGACCGCCTCTACACTTCCGCGCCCCGGAGTCTCGGCCGTCGCTCGGCGCAAACGGCCGTCTACCGCATCGCGCATGCCCTGGTCCGCCTGATCGCGCCGGTCCTCACGTTCACCGCGGAGGAAGTCTGGAAATACGTGCCGCGCGTGGCCGGCGATCCCGAAAGCGTCCACATGGCATTGTTTCCGGCAGGGGAGGAATTCGAGCGCGCGTGTGACGGAGCCCGCGCGAAGAATTGGGAGCGGTTGCTGCAAGTGCGCGAGTCCGTGTTGAAGGCGCTCGAAGCGGCCCGCAGCGCTAAGACGATTTCATCGGCGCTGGAAGCGAAAGTCGCTCTCGGGGCGCATGGGGAGACTCTCGGCCTGTTGAAACAATACGCTTCCTCGCTGCCTGCACTGTTCATCGTTTCTCAGGTGGAACTGGTTTCGGTGGAGGGTGCAGCAAGCGCGGATCGCTCCGAGGCGTGTCACGTCGAAATCCAGCGCGCCGAAGGCAAGAAATGCGAGCGCTGCTGGAACTATTCGACGCACGTTGGCAAGAGCGCCGAGTATCCGACGATTTGCGAGCGCTGCGTCGCCGCGCTCGGTGAAATCGAGCGGGGCGGCGGCAGTCTGGCCGGGAGCGCCAAGCCCTGATGGGCGGGGTGTCACGTTCGGGCTGGCTCGCGGCCCTTTTCGCCGCCGTGGTGGCCGCGGACCAGGCGACCAAATACGCCGTGGCGAAGCTCACGGATCCCGGCGAGCTGCGCGTGCTGATCCCCGGCCTGTTGAATCTCACGCACACCACCAATCCCGGCGTCGCTTTTGGCATTTTTGCGGATGGCGGAGCGCCCTGGCGCGCGCCGCTGCTCATTTGCTTCTCGGCCGCGGTGATGGCCCTGATCGTGTGGCTACTGGCCACCGATCGAGCGGGCGGCGGGCTGGGTCGTTATGGGATGACGCTGATTCTGGGCGGCGCCGCCGGCAATGTGCTGGACCGCGTGCTGCGGCAGAGCGTCACGGACTTCATCGATTTTCATCTGGGCGCCTACCACTGGTACACGTTCAACGTGGCCGATTCCGCGATTGTCGCCGGCGCGGCGCTCGTGCTGTTCGAGATGTTGCGGGACTGGCGGCATCCCCATCAGGAGCGGGCCTAGCCGTGCACCCGGTCCTCTTCGAACTCGGTTCCGTCACCATCTACACCTACGGCGCGCTGGTGGCGGCGGGGTTCTTGGTCGCGCTCGTCTACGCGCGGCATCAGGCTCCCCGGGCGGGCCTCGACCCGCGCAATATCTGGAACCTCGGCATTTACGGAATCCTGGTGGCGCTGCTGGTGGCCAAGGTGTGGATGGTCCTGAGCGCGTGGGATTTTTTCACTGCCGACCCCAGCCTGATTTTTAGCGTCGTCACGTTCCAGTCGGGCGGGACGTTTTATGGCGGCGTCCTCGGCGGAATCGTTTGGGTGGTGCTGTACTGCCATTTCAAGAAGATGCCGCTTCTGGGCGTGCTCGACCTGGTGGCCCCGGCCATCGCGCTGGGCCACGGGATCGGCCGGCTGGGATGCTTTGCCGCGGGCTGCTGCTATGGCAAACCGACGTCGCTGCCTTGGGGCGTGACCTTTACGAGTCCCGTGGCCGTGCAGATTGCCGGAACGCCGCTTCACGTCTCGCTGCACCCCACGCAGCTGTACGAGGCCGGCGCCGAATTCCTGAATTTTCTTTTGTTGCTCTGGCTGGGGACGAGGCCGCGCCTTCGCGGCCAAATGATCGGCGCGTATTTCATCTTCTACGGCATCGAGCGCGGCACCATCGAATTCTTCCGCGGCGATCCCGGCCGCACGCTGATGTTTCACGATGCGGTGTCGCTGATGCAGCTCGCGAGCGCGGGCCTGATTCTCGGCGGCGGGCTGCTCTGGTGGCGCGGCCTTCGGCGCGGCGCTGGTCAACCCTCGGTTGTGTAGCGGCGGCCCGGCAGCCCTTCCGCCGGTCCTACTGGCCGGGACTTCTCGCAAGCAAACAACTGCATCGGAAAACGCAATCACACTCCGCGCGTCATTCTGAGCCCATCCGATCAGGATGGGCGAAGAATCTCAGCGTCGCTTTCCAGTACAGCGTGTGTTCCTGGCTCTTTCGCGCAGCACGTCGCCTTTCCTGCCGTTCTGCCGCCGATCTCCTTGTCCTTTAGTCGAGTGCTGAAAAATCCGGGCAGCTTTGTGGGTCGCGGCTTTCGCGGTTTGGGCGTCCCGATGTTTTGTATCGGGACGCCGCGACATCAACTCGGCACAATCAACGGGGCTTTAGCCCCTGAAGTTCCCTGAGGCGTCTTTTTCATTATTCTGTTAGAGGGCAAGGCCTAGCTTCTCCAGTTTGCTCAGGAAGAGTAACGCATATTCGATTACCATGTTTCGCGCCAGTCGGGCGAATTCCCTTTCGGCAATGAGCGGATGGACTCCCTCGTCACTGATTAGAGTGAAGAAATGGACCGCAAACTGTTGCTCGGCTTTTGAGAGGATGCCTTGCTGCAGCAGATAGGTGAGCCCCTCTCCCCATTTCATAGGAAGGCTTCCGCCATACTTTGCGTGTATCTTCGGTATCGCTTCCTTCTGCAGATTCTCGAGAAAGCTCCGAATGTGTCCGATGCTACTCTTGAAGTCGAAGGGCGTCGCTTGTTCGTGATATAGCCGGTCTGCCTCATCGAGTGAACCATTTAGAAGGGGCGTGAACCCAAAGCGCCTGAGGTAGCCTTCCACTTTGAGCTTGTCCTGGTTTACCTCGAGATTGAGGCCTTCTAGAAGTGAGCCCTTCAGGTAGAGATATTTGGCTTTCTGGCACTCCTCAATTATGCCGTTGCAAATGCGCACAATTTCGTTCCGCAGGTTCAAGAGGCTAATGCTACCCAGGCCCCTGTAAATTATTTTGCCGTACCCGCCGGCATTTCCTGGCGTCTTTTCCCTATGCTTGTCCGCAAAGGCCGCCGCAAGCGAGCCAAAAGACGTCACAGCCGATCCGAGTCGATCGTATTCGGAATCGCTGAATACCGTGTAGTTCAGAGCAATCATGTCCTCGATCTGCGCCAACATCAACACATGTCCGGGGATAATAGGAGTGTCTTTGGCCTCCAGCGCGCCAAACAGCTCTTCTTTTCCACCGTTTCGTGTCAAGAACTCCACCACTAGAGGCAATTCCGATATGAGGTTGTCCCATTTCGGGTAGATGTTCGAGTGTTCCTTTCTGCATGCCAGGCCCGATAAGAAACGCGTTTGCACCAAGCGCAGAAATTGAGGCCGCGCTGATTCCGAGAGTTGGGAGAGGAGCACCCGCAATAGATCACAGTTCATGCTTTCGAATCGAAAGGCTGCCGGGTCCTCGAATACTGGGCGCGGTCGCTGCGAGCGTACTTGCGAGAGAGTCAGTACGGTGCCAATCTGGGAGAGAAGAGCAGCTGAACCTGAGCTCAGCGGAGGCACCGCTAGCTTATATGAAACCGTAGGAGAAGAAAGCTCCTCATCCAGGATTTGCCTAGCCTTCAGCATCGCAGTTCGTAATTCCATCTAAGCTCACCGCTTGAGCCAACACAATATCTTACTACGGCAGCTCGAAACGGCGGTTTGGGGGTATTGCTAGGGGTCGCTTTGGACAGCGAGCCGCTCTAATCGACACAG
The DNA here is from genome assembly GCA_020072765.1 of Terriglobia bacterium. GTDB lineage: Bacteria > Acidobacteriota > Terriglobia > Acidiferrales > UBA7541 > Palsa-295. The sequence continues at coordinate 1,195 of JAIQGD010000005.1, read as the reverse complement.
AATCCGAGGGTCTTTTCTTCGCCTTTCGCGCGCTGTGCTATTCTCCAACTCAGTGCAATCCTAAACCGTGAATACATCTTCCAGCCACGTGGAATTCATCGTCTCCGCCGAGGAGGCCGGCCAGAGGCTCGACCGCTTCCTGGTTTCGCAGCTGCCCGCGCTGAGCCGTTCGCGCATTCAATCGCTGATCGACGAAGGCCGCGTGCAGGCCGGGGGAGTGGCGCGCAAGGCGTCGCATCACGTCGTGCCCGACGAAGCCGTCACCGTCGAGATTCCGGCGGCGCGCCCGCCCGGCGTCCAAGCCGAGGCGATTCCCATGGAGGTTCTCTACGAAGATGAAGACGTCGCCGTCATCAACAAGCCTCCCGGAATGGTCGTGCACCCGGGCGCGGGGGCGGAAGGCGGCACCATTGTAGCGGCGTTGCTGCACCGGTTCGGCGGCGTCGAAGGGCTTTCCGCCGTGGGCGGGCCGCTGCGCCCCGGAATCGTGCATCGCCTGGACAAAGGCACGTCCGGCGCGCTGGTGATTGCGCGCACCGACGCCGCGCACAAGAAGCTGGTGGAGGAATTTCGCGAACGCCGCATCCAGAAAACCTACGTCGCGCTCCTGCACGGGAAGATCCAGGGAGAGTCGGGCAGTGTGACGCTGCCGGTGGCGCGCGACCTGCGCCGCCGCACGCGCATGACCGCCCGCCGCCGCGAGGGCCGCGAGGCCCGCACGGACTGGCGCGCCCGGCTGCGCCTGGACGGTTTTACGCTGATCGAAGCGGACCTGCGCACAGGTCGAACGCATCAGATCCGCGTCCACTTCTCGACGCTGGGATACCCCGTGGTGGGCGACACGCTGTACGGCGCGCCGCGCCAGGAGCGTATCGGGACCACGCTGCTGCCGCCGCTCGGCCGGAATTTTCTGCACGCCGCGCGCGTGGCGTTCGCGCATCCGCGCACCGCGCGGCGCATCGAAGTCCGCGCGCCGCTGCCCCGCGAACTTGCGGACTACCTGGCGGAACTGGGCCGGGCGACGAAGACCGATCCGGCTTTGATTGACGCTGCGCTCCGGGAGTTCCTATAATCCCTTCATGAAACCCCTTAACGCAAAGCGGAGGGTCGCGTTCTTCGGGCTTGCTGTGCTGCTCGCGGTTTCCGGCGGAGGGGTGCGCGCGCAGCAGTCCGCGCCGTCCGGCGCGCCCCCGCC
>JAIQGD010000107.1 GCA_020072765.1 Terriglobia bacterium | reverse complement strand
TGGATACGATTACCGGTCTTGCCATTGGGAGACCCAAGACAGCTACATTCCGGCTGATTGACCTAGTTGGGATTGACGTGTGGGAGGATGTGGGTGCCAACTTGGCACCGGCTATCCCCGATGATAAACAGGCCCAACAATACCTGAATTCCACGCAGGCCAACCAGCTGATCCACTCCATGGTGGAAAAAGGGTGGCTGGGGACGAAGGTCAAGCAGGGATTTTATAAAGAGGTGCGTACGCCCGAAGGGAACCGCGAGTTCTGGACCCTAAATTTGAAAACGATGGATTATGAAACGCCGGTCAAAGTGCGCTTTGAGTCGATTGGAAAGGTAAAAGATGTGGAGGACTTGGGGGAAAAACTAAAGACGATCATTACATCTGAAGACCGGGCCGGACAGCTCGACGGTGTGACCGGCGAGTTCAAAGCGGATGGCGGTCATGCGATTTTCGGTGAGTGTGCCGGTCTTATCCGAGCAGATCACCGTGACCGATCCCAGCGTTTCGACGGCCGAAAGCTTGCGAATCAGGGCCTTGCGCCGAAGCATGCGCTGCGCGCCCAGCGTCAGCGCGATGGTCATGACGGCCGGGAGCCCTTCGGGCACGGCGGCCACGCCGATGCTCACGGCGGTCAGGAACAGCAGCTTGAGATTTTCTCCCCGGAGCCAACCCAGGAGAAAAATCACCGCCACGATGCACAGCACGGCGGCCGCCAGCGTCTTGCCCAGTTGGGCGAGGCGCCGCTGCAACGGCGTGGGCTCGCGCTTCACGGTCTGAATCATCCCGGCGATGCGCCCGAGTTCGGTGCGCATGCCCGTTTCGGCGACCACCGCTTCGGCGCGCCCCGCCGCGATGTACGTGCCCATGTAGGCCATGTTGCGGCGGTCCGCCAGGGGCAGTTCCGCCGCTTCGAGTGCATCGCTGGTCTTGGGAACCGGCAGCGATTCGCCGGTGAGCGCGGATTCCTGCGTTTGCAGATTGGCGCTCTCGAGCACGCGGCAATCGGCCGCCACCAGGTTTCCCGCTTCCAGCAGAACTATGTCGCCCGGAACCAATTCGACCGCGGAAATCTCCCGTACGCCGCCGCCGCGCCGCACGCGCACCGACGGGACCGTCAATTTCTTCAGAGCGGTCATGGCGCGTTCGGCGCGGTACTCCTGGCTGAAGCCCAGCAGGACGTTGAGCGCGACGATGGCCCCGATGGCGAGGGCGTCGCTATAGTCGGTGAGCGCCGCGGAGATGGCCGCCGCGGCAATCAGAATCACGACCATCAGCTCGGTGGCCTGCTCGCGCAGGATCAGCCAGGGGCTCTTGATTCCGCTTCCGGTCAATTCGTTGCGGCCGTATTGCGCGAGCCGCCGCGCGGCTTCGGCCTCGCTGAGTCCCGCGGCGGCGTCGCTGGAGAGCTTCTGCACGGCGGCCCGAGAATTGAATTGATGCCACGGAATGATGCGCTCGGGATGCCCGGCCTCGGGAGATGGTCGAATGGCAGTCAATCCTCTGCCTGAGGATACAAATGATTGGCGCGGATTCCAACGGTTAGTAATGGGCTGTGGTTTCGCCTCGGTCGCAGCGGGCGGGGCGTATCGGACCGGGCATCTGGCACCGCGCCGGCTCGTTGACTTCCGCGGCGGCCAAAGTAGAATAGCGGGAGCGGCGATGGAGTTCGCCCTATAACCGCTGTCCCTTTCGTGCCGGGACAGATGATGACTCCTGACAGAGATCGTGTCGCGGAGTCATGTCCCCCGGGCACGATCCGCGCAACGCCATTTCCACGAGGTCACGCAAAGTCGCGCCATGACAAAATACTGGATGGTCGGCATCGGCGGATTTTTCGGCTCCATGCTGCGCTTCTGGGTGGGAGGCTATTTCGGCTACCGCTTCGGGAGCCGCTTTCCCTACGGAACCTTCGTCATCAACTGCACGGGATCGTTTCTGATCGGATTGCTGGCCACGCTGCTGGCGGAAAAGGGCCATTGGAACCCGAATTGGCGCTACCTGATCCCCATCGGTTTCATCGGCGGGTACACCACGTTTTCGACCTTCGAGTACGAGACGTTTCGCAGCTTTCAGGATGGCGAGCTGCTCATGGCGGGACTGAATGTGCTTCTCAGCGTGGCGGTGGGATTCGTCTCCGTGTGGCTCGGCGTGATCACCGGGAGGAGTCTCTCGTAAGCCGGGCCGCTGCCTGCTCGCCTTGCGCCACCCAGTAGGGATATGCTCGATTAGGAGGCCACATGCTCCAAGCCGGGCCAGCAAAAAAAGTCAGCATCTACGTCGGCGAAGACCACCAGTATCACGGGCAATCGCTGTATGCGGCCATTCTTGATTTCCTCTTCTATCGCGGGATTGCCGGCGTGACGGTGGTGCGCGGCATCGCGGGATTCGGCGCCGACCATCATCTGCACACCACGCGCATCGAGCGCCTCACCGAAAACCTTCCCGTCAAAATCGAGTTCATCGAATCGCCGGAAAAAACCGCGGAAGTCCTGCCCAAGCTGCACGAGATGGCCGGGACCGGGCTGATCGAAGTGCAGGACACCCTGATCGTGAAGCCGTCGGAAGTGTCCGCGAAGCACGCGCCCCAGGTCTCCGCGCTGCCGCTCAAGCGCGAGGGAAAAGCCAAGCTGATGCGCATCTTCATCGGCGAAAACGACAAATGGCACGACAAGCCTCTTTATAAGGCGCTGGTCGAGGCCCTGCGCGCCAACGACCTGGCCGGCGCCACGGTCTATCAGGGCATTCTCGGCTACGGCGCCAACCGGCGCATCCACCGCGAGGGCGCGCTGCATTTGTCGCACGACCGCCCGGTGATGCTGTCCGTGGTGGAGAGCGAGGAAAAGCTCCGCGCGTTTTTCCCGGTGCTGGACCAGATGGTGCAGCAGGGGCTGGTGGTGCTCTCCGACGTGGACGTCATCAAGTACACGCACGACTCCCGCGAAGGGGAGCGGCGCAAGGAGGCGCGGCCATGAAACTCGAGGGCCGGGCCAAAATGCTGCGCATTCATTTTGGCGAAGACGACCAGTGGCAGGGCCAGCCTCTGTACCGCGCGATTGTCGAAAAGTGCCGCGCGCTCGATCTCGCCGGCGCCACGGTCTTCCGCGGGATCGAGGGCTACGGCGCCAGCACGCTGATTCGCCGGCCGCATCATCTGTCGTTCTCGCACGACGCGCCGGTGATGGTGAGCGTGATCGACGCGGAAGAGAAAATCCAAAAGCTGATTCCCTGCCTGGACGAAATGGTGGCCGAGGGATTGATCGCCATCTCCGACGTCGAGGTCATCAAGTACGTCCACCAGGATGGCGCGCGGTCGTAGCGGCGCTCGGCCGGGATTTCCCCTTTGCGCGCGACACCGGCGCTCGCGCTGGCCTATAATTGACGCGCTGGCAATCACGCTGTCCGGGACGCCACCGATGCTTGCGATTCGCCCTGCCACACCCACCGACGCGCCGCTGCTCACCACGCTGATCCACGAACTCGCCGAGTACGACCGCCTGGCCCACGAAGCCATCGCCCTCGAAGAGGACATCACGCGCGACGGGTTCGGCCCCGCGCCGAAATTTCGTGCCGTCATCGCGGAATGGAACGGGCAAGTGGCCGGCTACGCGCTGTTCTTCGATTTTTATTCCTCGTTTCAGGGGCGCGCGGGACTGTTTCTGGACGACCTGTTTGTCCGCGAGGAGTTCCGCAAGCACGGCATCGGCAAGGCGCTGGTGGCGCATGTGGCGGGCATCGCGTGGAAGGAAGGCTACTTCTGCATGCGCTGGGAAGTGCTGGACTGGAACACGCCCGCGATCGATTTCTACCGCAACCTGGGCGCGGTCTTTCTCGACGAGTGGAAGGCCGCCTGCCTGATCGGCGACGCCCTGCAAGCCGTCGCCGAAGAAGCGAAGTAGGAAGAATTCCCCGCGTCACACAGATATCGCCGCTCAGCGCTTTTCGCATTGTTTCGCAGCTCCCGCTCCTCCTGATACGTCAGCCCTTCCAGAACCGCGCCCTCGCAGGGCCGCGCGAATTGACTTCGCGTGGCGGATTCCGGTAGCGTGGCGCCACGGCCCCCGATCTCAAATTGCCGGAGGTTTCTCGCATGTCCCTGACGCACTTCGCAACGAGCCTTCACGCGCTGCCGCAGTTGCTCAACATGCCACAGGTGGCGCCGGGCGCGACCGAACAGCTCGCGCTGCGGTGGATTCACATCGTCGCGGGCATCATGTGGATCGGGCTGCTCTATTTTTTCAATCTCGTGGGCACGCCCACGATGAAGCAGCTGGACGCGCCGGTGCGCGGAAAAGTTTTCCCGGTGATGATGACGCGGGCGATGTGGTGGTTCCGGTGGACGGCGGTGGTCACCGTGCTGGCGGGCTTGCGCTATTTTTGGATGGTGCTTTCGGATGACGCGTACGCTGCGGGCCATCCGGTGCTGGCGTGGCGCTGGCTGGGCGAGTGGCTGCTGGTGTGGGTCGCGGCGTATGCGCTCATTTATCCGCTGCTGTTGCCGCGCACCGGATTTCTCGACCGTCCCTGGGTGCGCGCGATCGGCATTGGCGCGATTGCCGTGGCTGCTTCGTGGGCTGTGCTGGCGCTGAATGCCGGCGCGGCGGCGTCGAGCAGCCATCGGGCCATCAGCGTGGGCGGCGGGATGGGCTTGCTGATGCTGCTGAATGTGTGGGTGGTCATCTGGCCCGCACAGAAAAAACTGATCGCCTGGACGCGCGCCAGCGCCGATGAGGGCAAGCCGATGCCCCCGGAAGCCGCGCGTCTGGCCCGCGGCGCGTTTCTCGCTTCGCGCACCGGTTTCTGGATATCGTTTCCCATGCTCTTCTTGATGGCCGCCGCCGGCCATTATCCGTTGCTGTGGTAACCGGGCGCGGAAAAGGGGGTGCGGACTACCGGTACGCTAGATGTCCGGTAATCCGAGTTATCGCGCACTTTGTCAATCCAGCCCAAACGATTATTCTGAAATGTGACTGAAAAGCCAGACACACGCCTCAATATCCCGCTTCGGAAAGGCTCTCTCCGATCCTTCGGTCGATGGTTTCTCATCGGAGTGGCGCTTCTTTGGTCGCTGGCTGTGCTGATCCTTGTGGCTGCCCGCTGGATCGACCCACCGACCACCGCGGTGCACATGGAGCGCCGCTTGCAGGCCTGGATTCACCACACGCCGTATCATGAACGATACGAATTCGTTCCGCTGAGCCAAATCTCGCCTGATTTCCAGCATGCTGTCATCGCCGCGGAAGACGCGCGCTTCTACCAGCATCATGGATTCGATTGGCACGCGATGCAAATTGCCGCTGAAGGCGATGTGGAAGGCGGGCGCATTCGCGGAGGGTCCACCCTTACGCAGCAACTGGTAAAAAACCTGTTCTTCGGAACCGGCCGCTCAATCCTCCGCAAGGGCGCCGAGTTCACGCTTGTCCCGGTGGCCGAATTGGTCCTCGGCAAGCAACGCATTCTGGAACTCTACCTCAACGTCGTCGAATGGGGCCCTGGCGTTTATGGCGCGGAGTCGGCGTGCCGTTACTACTACCGAACCTCGGCCCGGAATATCGACCGGCAGCAGTCGGCCCAACTCGCCGCAATTCTGCCGTTGCCCCTGAAGCGACGGCCCGATCACATGAATCGCTATAGCGGACTCATCCTGGAGCGGATGCGCCAAATGGGCTGGTAATCGCGCATCACATTCTTCAGAACCTTGGAAGATTCGTACCGAGAAGCGGCGTTACCGGACGAATGGGTACTGGAACCAACTTGTCCGGTAATCCGACTTATCAGGAGTTGGCCAGATAGTGGTAACTGGTCATGCGGGATTTTTCGAGAGTAATCGGTTAACCTTCCATGCCGACCACCCATGTTAAGTAGTGATTTCCTAACGGAGTTCAAGCGCGCTAGGGGCGCGCTTCGATTTCTAAGGGACGTGAAAGGAGAACGGCCATGCCTGCTGATGAGAACGGGAGAGATGCAGTTGCCCAAGGCGGTGAGGTTCAAACAAACCGCAGAAATTTCATGAAGAGTGCCGCTACGGCCGGGTTCCTTGGCGCTGCTGGAGCGGTATCGGCACTCGGCCAGTCGGCTAAAGCAGTCCAGCAGGCGGAGACGGCAGAGCCAAATCTGATGCCGCCCCCCGGCATGTCGCCTCGGGGTATTCCCGACCTCCGGTTTCCAATGTGCTTCAAGGAGTCGGTACCAGCCGCCGTGGGAGTGATGACGCAGTACTTTGCCGCGTTGGGCCAAAGGGACTTGAAAGGCATGGCGGGAATGCTGCACTTTCCATTCGGCACGTTTGAACGAACCGAAGCGATCGTGGTCCGCAGCCCAGACGAACTCATGGCCCACGCGCCAGCGTCGATGAACATGACCGAACACCCCGAACGGTTCACGGATCATGACGGCTACCTGAAGCCTGGCTGCTACGACGTCCTGGACGGCATCGAAATATTCAACTCCAACCCGGTGGCCGTGAACCTGTCGCTGAATTACAACCGCTACAGTCCCGACGGCTACAAGCTCCTGAGATGCCAAGGAATCTATTGCGTTACCAACAATGACGGGAAGTGGGCGATCCAGGCGATGTCTACGATTTTCACGCCCGCTCACATGGTTCATGTTGTGTATAACGACAGCATCACGGCGGCAAAACGCTTACGTCAGGATCATTGCTTAGCCTATATGAACAATGACCAGCAGGCCGTGTGGGGTCCGATCCGCCAACTGGGACTGAACCTAGGTGTCGGTGCCGGTGGAGCGTCGTGGGAGGTTGCGGCGCAGGGGAACTATAAGGCGCTCGACGGGCTGCGAGTCACAGGCGTCAAATCGCGGCTGTCTACCCAGAGCTATACGCAGGAGATGCTTGATAACACGCACGTCGATTTCGCGGCGTATCGCGCCCTCTGGCCGCAACTCGGTCTAGGCAACTGGGGATGGGATCTTGCTGATGGACCGCCGGGCGGTCGTATCATCCATGCTTCCGTTGAAAAGGTACACGCATTCCAAGGTGCGAGCCGGTACACGACATGCGGCGAGTACATCAACGACAGCGTGGAAATGGACGTTATCACCTACAAAAAGGGACGCTGGGGAGTGGCTGGCTTGTTCGGTTACATGACAACCCACGATCGCGCGAACGATATCCGCGCCTAATCACGACTTCAGAGCTAAGTCCTGAGTAACGCGCTAACCGGAGAAGTAGGATCTTCAAGGCAGCGCCCATCGGGGCGCAACCTAGGCGTTGGGACTGTCCTGCGGCTTGGTGGTTTTGAGATACGCGACACCGTGCCGGTGGGACTCGCTGGACAATTCCTGGCTGTAGACCACGCGAGCCGGGACAAAGATATTGCTGCCCGAGGGAGCAAACGGCACCGCTACTTCCAGGCGCGTGCCTTCCGCGTATCGTTTCCGGCTGCGAAAGCACAAGCCGCCGCGCGAGATGTCGTCGCAGCTGACAACCTCTTCCCGATCGCCGTGCCGGACGCAAGCCGCCGGCTTCAAAGCCGACCGCTTGCTGCCGCGCCGCTCGTGTTGCGGACGCGGAGACGGGGTGGGCTCCGCCACGGCCGCCGGGATTGTTTCCGGCGCGATCTTGCGACGCTCCTCGGATACCGGGAGCTCCGTCCTCTTCCAGATGGTGGAAGTACCGGCGCAGTCGCAGCGTAGCGTCAAGATCCCCGTGGATTTGAAAATCTCCCTTTCGATTTCGGTCACCGCAAAGGCGCGCACGATGTGGCAGCGGCTGCACTCCAACAGGATGGGCGGCCGGGACTCGGCCGGGGAGAATGGCGCACCCCACAGATCGACGCCGGGATCCGCAAAGGCGATGCCGTAGACGTGGCCTGCGGCGGACTCTCCGATGTGCCCCACCACACGGGCGAGCGCCTCCCGGTTGGTCCGCACGTTCCGAACGATTAACTCGGATTCGGGAGCCAGCTTGCTGGCCAGCAGGACCATCGCCCCATCTCGCGTGACCAGGCTGGTTAGCGTGCGCTCGATGTATTGTTGCCCGTCGAGGTCCGCGCCCACCACTTCGATCGGCAACACGAGCACGGCAGGGCTTGCCAGAAGGTTGTTCGCCATGAATGTTCCCCCATCTCCGCACCCACCGTGGGAGTTGCACGCGCCCAAACGGCGCGGCGCCCCCGGGGTCGCGAGCCCGATGCCCCATTGTACCCGGAATTTACGATTTAGATTGCTGACTCCCCCATCATGCACGCCTCCCGCCCTCGACCGAACCCACGTGCTCCCCGAGCAGACCCTCGGCCAGATCGCGGAGTTCCCAAGGTTAAATCGCAATGAATGCGAAAACCAGAGAGGTGGCATGCTAGTTCAAACCGAACGCCACATCTAGCCTTCGGGGGCGGCAGCCGTGGCGAGGGGGCTTGTCAATGCTGTGCGCGGCAACAGAGCGACCCGGAAATCCGAGATGTCTTCGTCTAAAACGTTCGAATAGATCACGAACATTCCCACCGCACCATCGAGGATAACTTGCACCATCACGCTGATCAGCGCGAAGGTCGCCAGGCCTGGCAGGATAGCCTCGAGGAATCCCATGATCCAGCCCAACGGGAACGACACGGCAACTGCGGCGATGATCCGGTAAAGCACGGCGCGCCAGCAGAAGGTCCACCAGACTCGCGCCGTGCGTCGAAGCGTTGGCGGAAGAGGCCTAGATCCCTCTCCGCCACGGTCTGAGAGCAAGGCGATCCGAAAAAGCCGGAAGTTCTTGCGTAAGATGTAGGCCATCATGAAAAATGCGGACAGGTAGTAAAAGAAGTACGAATCGTACCTCGATAGGAGCACGATCGCCGGGTTGTTCGAAAAACTCCGCAGGGCCAGATTGACCCCGGCGGCGAGAAGTATCGAACTGAGAATCGTTCGCCAGTAAAAGGCCCACCAAATCCGCAACCCGTATCCCAAATTCGGCTGGATGTAATTGCTCGGCTGCGCGGCGGAACTCGCCGGGCGCGGCGCGTTGCTGTTCACCCCCGCAGCGCTAGGAGCGCCAGCGGAGGGTGAGGGGGGCGGGGATGGGATGGCGCAGGGGCTGGCCGGTGCGGCGCGATTCCAGGTGCGCGGCCTTCAGCTCGAAATACCAGCGCGCGGGACGGTCGGCATCGTCCACCAGCATCATGCGGTCCTCGTATTGCAGCCCGAGCGCCTGCTTTTCGATCACCTCGGTATCCTGGCGGATGAAGCGCGGGCCCAGCACGTGGATGATGAACGGGACGATGGGGAACCACGGAAGAATGTTCCACGCGGCCACGAAGTCCAGCCGGCAGAGATTGCGCCGCACGGGGGTCACCGTGGTGCGGCTCGAAAGCCAGTAGCGCCCGGCGCGGATCTGCTCGAAGCGCTGGTTGGGCAGCACGAAGTCGATGGTGGTGGTGGAGGGCTCGCCGGTGGCGAGCTTGAGGATTTTATACGGCGCGCTATTGGCCGAGGGCGCGTGCGGGCTCATGCGGAAGCCGTTGGGGATGGGCTCGAACTGCTTGGCCTTTTCGCGGATGCTGCGCCGGGTGCGCCACCACCAGGCCTGATGAACAAACGGGCCGTGCGCCGGGTCCATCAGCCCGATGATGCCGTGGTCCACGCTGCACGGCAGATCGGCCGCGAGGTGCGCGATGCGGTAGCGCGGGCTGAATGTCGGTAGCTCGGGCACGGGCGGCACCGCGACGTCGGTTTCCCCGGCGGGCCGGCCTTCGGGATTGGTCATGAACACCCAGACGTAGCCGTCGCGCTCCTCGCACGGAAAACTGCCCGCGTGGATGCGTTCGCACTTGATTTTCGAATCCGCGGTGAGCGAGGGAATGTGGCGGCACTGGCCGGTGCGCGCGTCGAATTGCCATCCGTGGTAGGCGCATTCGACCACCGTGCCGTCAAACGGGCCGAAGGAAAGAGGAAACGCGCGATGCGGGCAGACGTCCCGCAGCGCAAACGGTTGTCCGGCGGCGTCGCGCCCCAGCACCAGCGGAACGTCGAGCAGCATGGCGCGCACGAGCTTTCGCCCGCGCAGCTGTCCGCTCCGCAGCGCGGGATACCAGAACTCCCACAGCATCTCGCCGGCGTGCTCGGTTGGTTTCGCGGCAGTCGCGTCGTTCATGCGCGGCCTATCCTAGTACATCGGCGGCCTCATCCGCAAAGACCGCCGCGCAGGGCACGCGGAAATCGCGCTTCCGCGCCGGGGGGCGAACACCGCGCGAACATCAACGCCCAGTACTTTTGTACCGCTACGAATTGAACTAGTGGCCTATCGACGCTTCCGGAGCCTCCCGGCAGAATGTCTGTGGATTCGAGGAAGCCATGGGTGATTCGGCGGAAGACCAGGAAGGGCAACCTTCGCGGCAGCCGGGGCGCTCGATGACGACCTCGAGTTTCTGCACCTCCATTACCCCCATGCCCAAGAGCGGCCGGCACCCCCACCGGCCGCTCACTTTCTTGGGCCCCGCTTTGGCCCGGCAGTTCCACGAATCCTGGAAGGAATTGCGCGCGGTGCTGGTGACCATCCTGCCGTTCGAATAATCGGGCAACGGAAGATCCGAAACTTGCCTGCGGTCCACCCGCTGCAACCAGCCGCCGTGCCGTATGTTCCCGAAGACTCCCGCAACTGGACCGGAGTCGATACCTTCACAAGCTAGGCGGCCGCGCTGGTGGTGGCAATTCTTTGGAGTGCGGCGGCTGGCCGCCGCTTTGCCGCGCTGCAGCTTCCTCCCCGTGAGTTCCACGGCGAAGCTTGCTTCGCCGGGCACAAGCGGCAACCTCAGCGCGGACGTCCGAGCGGGCGATGCGCCGCCAGCGGACGCGGCCGCATGCGCAGGCGCGGCGCCAGCGGCGGGGGTACGTTGTGAAGCGGCCCGCCGCAATGGCCGCAGTTTTCTTGCGGCGCTGTTTCCACGCGCAGCCAGTGGCCGCGCGCGGGCAGATTGATGTGATCGATCTGGCCGACGAGCCGCGCCGCGAAGTCATCCAGGCCAATGCGCACGACTTGACGCGATTCTTTCATCGCCCAGGCGTGCCCGGGGTGATAGGAAAGGTGCGCGGGGACCTTGAACCCACGCACAATGTTCATTGGAATCGGAAGCTCGTCAAGTGGCGCTTCCCGCGCCGCGCTCTTCACCTCCACCCGTTGCGGCTGGCGCCTCTGGAAGTAGTAATCAACCACCACGAAGAGAATAAATGTTGCGAGAACGAGTCCAGCGACCATTTGCCACCTCGGGACGCTCCACTCCCTTGCTTCGAAGCGGAGCCCCAGAATCTCAACGTAGATGTGTGCAGGCCGCGGGCCATTGACGGGAATGATGTCGGCTCCAGATTGAGATGATAAATGCCTTTGAATCTCATGAATAGATGATTCTAGCAGAAGTTCGTGCAGACGGACAGATTTACAGATTTTGCCATGCTTGTTGTGTTTCTCAATAGTAGGTTCACGAGGGAATGCCCGACAATCGACTCAGGAGCTTTGTTTTCAGTGCGATGCACAACTGCTGCGGGTTACAACAGAGAGTAGTGAAAAGTTCAACACATTGGGGCGCCGCGTCGCGAACAAAACCTCCTCATCGTCCAGTTGAATTTCTGTTCAGAAGCCGTCCCCGACACACGCGAGCTGCGCGCGCCGTGAAGGGCGGGTAAACAGGGTTTGCCGGGTCGCGCCGCGACCGCAACCCCTGCACTGGTGTTCGTTTGTGTCGTGTAGGATTCTTTGCTGGCTTGGCGTGCTCCGAATCTGATATAAAAACACCTTTTGGACAATCGGGAAACTGGGGGTTGAATCGTGCGCAAACGGATTCTTCTTCTCTTGTTCACACTCTGGGCGGGACGCGTGCTCGTCGCTCAAGAACCCTCCCCGCCTTCCCCGCTCGTGGATCGGGTTAGCCAAACGGGCTTCCTGCAACTCGAGGCGGAAAGCTTCAAGGGTCTGCCGCACCGGCAAAAGCTGCTAGCGCACTGGCTTTCGATGGCCGCCATCGCCGTGAACCCCATCGTTTACGACCAGAACTCCGCTTACGGCCTCGAACTGAAGCACGTGCTCGAGCAGATCCTGACGCACTCGCAGGGCATCGACCCCGTGGTTCTCAAGAAGCTCACCGACTACACCAAGCTCTTTTGGGCGAACCGGGGAAACCACAACTCCTTCACTTCGCAGAAGTTTCTGCCGGAGTTCACCTATGAAGAACTTCAGGCGGCGGCCGAGCGGGCGCTCCGGAACCGCGCGCGGCTGGGCCCGCGGGCGAAGCTCCAGGGGGAACTCGCAGACCTGCGCAAGCCGATCTTCGATCCTG
>JAIQGD010000106.1 GCA_020072765.1 Terriglobia bacterium | reverse complement strand
TCATATTGCGGCTGCCGTCGAACGCTGCTGCGTAAAGCTCGATTTGGGTGCCACCGCTGTCATACGCCCATTCGTAGAGCAGCCAGTTGGAGGAAGTACCACTGGAAAAATAGGCGTCGTTGAAGGAGGGGGCATGAAGATTAAATACGTTCCCTTTACCCAATGTCGCTGTGCTGGTTACAGTCAAGTTGGACTCTTTGACTTGGACCAGAACCGCAGGCCCTGAGGAGGGGGAAGAACCGCTGACGACATAGACGAATCCGTTGGTCACGTCCAACATCGGCGGGTCTACGATTCCTCCCTTCGCCGTGCCATCCCCCACGGTCACCGGGGAACTCGCGAGCGCAACTCCGGCGGAGGTAAACCCGTACAGCTTGCCGTCGGCGCAGCCGACGAAAATGTTGCCGGTCACACCATCCACTACGGGGCCGCTCAGTTTGCCCGCACAACCGGTCGCAAGCGCGCCACTGCCTCCCCAAGTGGTATCCAGGCTCGGAGCCGGAGTCGTCCCACCCGAACAGGCCAGGGTGAAGCAAAAGACATCCTTGACGCGGTACAGCGTGCCAGTGTCATTGCCGATGTAGGCCAGGTCGTTGTAGTAGTCCACGAAGGGCGACGACAGCGTGTCGGCGGCTGATCCCAGCGTCAGGTCCGATGCGGTACCACTGCCCGCAACCGGCGCATTCGTGGCAAATGGATGTAAAAGAGTTCCGTCAATCGTTACAGGCCCTGTGACGGTCTGCAGATTGCTTCCCACCCCGTCCCCACTCTTCCAGGCGAGGACATGAAAATGAGCCACGCCGCCCACAGTTTCGACGAAGGCGACTTTGGTCCCGTCCAGGGAAAGAGCCGGAGACGTTGCAACCGTCCCGCCATTGATGTTGTACGACCACATGGTCGTCGCCGAAACTCCATCATCGACACTGGCCACGGGCGCGCGATTGCAGATCCCATTGCTGGGGACTGTCCCGCTATAGAGATTGTTGAAGCCCACAAGGTTCGGCTGCGATGCGCCGCCGGCGGCATTCACGGGGTAGACGATAAAGTCGTTCGTGCAGCTCGGCGTGGCGTTGACGTCGAAATTATACTTCGCGGGATACATGGCTGGGGCTGTTCCCCCGGCGCCCAGGGAGATGCTCCAGTCGCGGTGGAAGCCGCTTTTCTTGAAATTGCGGCCCTTAAAGGGGCGGTGCCAATTGGCGCGGCTGGCCGCCTGCCAGCTTTGCATGGCGCGGGGGTCGTGCTGCAGGATCATCAGAGTGCGCAGGGAGCCGCCGCGGGGGTAGACCACGTGGCGATGGCTCCAATCCTGCACCATGCCCTGACGGACCAGCGCCGGCTTCTTGATCTTGCCCTGGCCATGGGCCGGCCAGCCAGCGAGGCTCAGCGCGCACAGTGCAAACACCGCCAAACGGGATGCAGAAACTATTTTTCGCACGATTGATCTCCCATTGATTCAGCCCCGCAGTCAGCCAAAGGCCTGGCGACGCGCAGTTGCCGGACAATCCAAATCGGCCCCAAGAAAATCCGCCGGGCAGCTAGTTGATACCATGATCCCGAAAAACATTTTATCATGGCGCGGCGGCGTTTCCGGGCGCGCCGCCATCGAGTTCGCTGAACATATTAACTATATGGGCACTAGTCCCCAGCGGGGCGCCTGCGAGAACGCGGCTCAAGTTCCCCACCGGCGGGAAATTTCCCGCGCCGCCGCCTTTACGCGCCGGATCGCATCTTCCGGGCATTTCCAAATCGGGTGCGTCACCGGCCCGGCTCCGCTGATGGCCGCGCACACTCTGCCGAACCCGTCGACGATCGGCGCGGCCACGGCCCGGCCGCCGATAAATTCCTCTCCGTTGGCCGCCGCGTAGCCCCGCGCGCGCACGCTCTCGAGTTCCTGAAGCAGTTTGGGCTTGGAGGTGATGGTTTTCGGGGTCCGCCGGGGCAAGCCGCGTTCCTCGAGGAAGCGCGTGAGTTCTTCGGGAGACAGGTACGCCAGGAGCACCTTGCCCAGCGCGCTGGAGTGGGCGTAGAGCGGGAAGCCGATGTCCACGTCCAGCTTGATGGACTCCGGGCTCTCCAGTTTGTCGACGACCACGGCGCGGCCGCGCACCCACACGGCGACGAGGGCGGTCAACCGCGTCTGCTCCACCATGCGGTGCAGCGCCGGCTCGACAATGGGCCGGTGACCGACGGTGCGCAAGGCGCCGTAGGCGAGTTCGACAATGCGCAAGCCGATCTGATAGCGGCCGGTGGTTTTGTCCCTGGAAACGTACCCCTCGCGATCGAGGCGGCTCAGGATGTACGAGCAGGTGCTGGGGGCCATGCGCATGCGCCGGCTGATCTCGGCGTTGGTCAGGCCGCCGGATTCCCGGGCGACGATGTCCAGCAGGGTGAGCGCGCGTTCGAGCGAGTTGGTTACGGCGTGCGTTTCCATTAGGCGCTCCAGCCGAGGGTGATGATAAGCGGGATTATACCCGCGCCCGACTGGTTTGCGAGCCAGAACTTGGCGCAGGGATGCGGCGCGCCGAAACTCGCAATCACCTGCCGCGTCCCGACTGCTGTCCGGGATGCAAAAAGCGCACTGAAGACCGCGGCGCTACATGAAAATCTTTAGGCGTGGCGCGGCCGAACGCGTTTCTTTTCAGGCGGATACAGCCTCCTGCCAGAAAAATGTTTTCGGTGCCTTCAATATACTGAACGGCCATCTTGCATCCTCGTATCTCGCGTCGCACCATGCCTCCGCTGCCGCAAGAACAATCAGAGGCAGCGAGCGGCGCGCGACGCTGAAGCAACGGAGGACTTCCCTCATGACCACCTGGAACGAATATGCGGAACAACGCGGAACCCTGCCGGAATGGCCGTATCCCGTGCAGTACGACAAAGAGAGCGAAATTGCGGCGGACGTGCTGATCATTGGCGGCGGGGTGGCCGGATCGCACGCGGCGATTAGCGCGGCGCGGCTGGGCGCGAAGGTGGTGATTGCCGAGACCGGGCATCTGAAGCGCAGCGGGTCGGGAGGCTCGGGCGTGGATCACTGGCACGGCGCCTGCAAGAACCCGTGCTCGAAGGTGACGCCGCTGGACTACACCCAGGCGGTCATGGAAAGCGCGCACGGCTACTCCAACGGCATGGCGCGCTACATCACCTGCTCGGAAGGGTGGGACACGCTGCTGGAATGCGAGGAGATCGGCGTGCAGATCCGGGACGTGCACGACGAGTTCAAAGGGGCGGAGTTCCGCGACGACGAAACCAAGCTGATGTTCGCCTACGACTACACGAACCGGCACATCATGCGCGTGTGGGGCTACAACCTCAAGCAGTGCCTCTATTACGAGATGAAGCGCCTCGGCGTGGAGATGTACAACCGCACGGTGGTGACCAGCCTGCTCACCGAAGGGGGACGACAGGGAGGGCGGGTGGTCGGGGCGACGGGCGTGAACATGCGGACTGGCGAATTCTACGTCTTTCGGTCCAAGGCCACGATCATCGCCAGCGGCGGCGGCGGGCGGCTCTATTCGTTCGCGCCGGAGCTGACCGCGTCCAGCTCCATGAGCACGATGAACAGCGCGGGCACGGGCCATGCGGTCGGGTGGGACGCCGGGGCGGAATTCGTGCTGATGGAACAGACCGGGCCGGGGCGGCTGAGCGGCTTTGGGTACGCGCCGTACAGCATGGGCAATACCCACAACACGTATCACGGCACGTCGATTGTGGACGCCAACGGGAAGGAAGTGCCGTGGTTTGACCCCTTCGGCCGAGAGCTGAAGACGGTCGAGCAGCGCTTTTTGCCAAACGGGGAGCAGCGGTTCCAACTGGGCGCCGGGATCGGGCTGGGTACGTACGCCGAGGAGTACCGCTCCAGCGACCTGGCGCGCGACTTGCCCGAGCGCATCCGCAAGGGCGAGTTCCAACTGCCGCTGTACGCCGACTTGACGCGGCTATCGGAAATGGAGCGGCGGTGCATCTGGGGCATGATGATCGGCAACGAGGGAAAAAGCCGCATCCCCATCTACGACACGCTCACGAAGGCTGGATTCGACCCGGACAAGGACATGCTGCAGGCGCCGGTGATGGTGCCCGAGGCGTACCAGCATTCCAACTTCTGGGGCGGGACGCCCATTCCGCACCTGCGCAGCCTGGCGGGCGGCGGCTTCCTGGTGGACTGGGACCTGCGGACGTCGCTGGAGGGCCTGTATGCTGCCGGGACTTCGCCGGTGTTCGGCGCGGGCTGCCACGGGGAGTCCCATACGATGGGCCGTTATGCGGCCAGAAAAGCCGCGGCCTATGCCAAAGCATGCGCGGAGCCCGTGGTGGACCGCCAGCAAGTGGCGGCGGAAAAGGCGCGCGCCTACCGGCCGATAAAACAAAACAAGAACGGCGCGGGCTGGAAGGAATTGAACTACGCCATCGCGCGGGTGATGCAGGATTACTGCGGCAAGTACAAGAATTTACGCACGCTCAACCGCGGACTGAGCCTGCTCAAGGAGCTCAAGGAAAATGAGGGCGCCGCCGCGTATGCCGCCAATCCTCACGAGTTGGGGCGCATGCTGGAATGCTTCTCGCTGATCACGCTGGGGGAGATGGTGATGCACGCGTCGCTCGAGCGCAAGTGCAGCAGCGCGTATCTGGATTTCTACCGGCTCGATTACCCGCAAATGGACCCGCCGGAATGGGAGAAACATCTTCCCATGAGACAGGAAGACGGCCGGGTGGCCGTCCGGGAACTTCCCCTGGATTTTCATCTGAAGGCGCCGTATGCCCCGAGTTACGAGGAAAATTATGAGCGCCACGCTCACTAACTTCGACCCGTCAGGAGGCGCACGCGCATGAGCGACAAAATTTACATGACGCCCAATCCGGCGACACCGAATAAAGGGCAGAGGTTCGACGCGATCTTGTGCAACGGCTGCAACGCGTGCGTCGAGGTGTGTCCCACCGACGTGATGATGCCCCACCCGGAGAAAGAAAAGCCGCCGATTGTGCTGTATCCCGAGGAATGCTGGTTCTGCGGGGCGTGCATCGAGGAGTGCGGCACCGGGGCCCTGAGCATGGCGCATCCGCTCAGCCAGAACATCTCGGTGAATTGGCAGCGCAAGGAAACGGGCGCCTACTATCGCCTGGGGATGAAGAATCCGCCTCCGCCGAATCGCAGGCCGCCTTCCGGAGGGAAACGCTGAGGAGCGCGGCGAAGCGGCTGGCTCGGAGCGGCCGCCGGCCGGGGTCGAAAGGGCTGTTCAATAGGTTGCAGGCGCGGCTTGACGGCCCGCGGGGGGCGGGGTAACACAGCTACGCAATCCGCTCGGCGAAAGCGATGGCCACTTCGTGAATCTTTCCGGTCCTGAGATGGACGGCGCCAGCGCCGCGCCCACCGAACACAGCGCGCCCGCCCCGAGCGAGGCTTGGCCCCGTCCCGCTCAAGCCTGGTACTCCGTCTTCGTGCTTGCTCTGGCGCTGATGGTGACCTATCTCGACCGCGGTATCCTCAGCCTCCTGGTCGAGCCGATCAAGCATGATCTGCGCATCAGCGACACGCAGATGAGCCTGCTCATGGGCTTCGCGTTCGTCTTGTTCTACATGGTCGTCGCGTTTCCGATCGCCCGCCTCGTTGACTACAAAAGCCGTCGCGCCATCATCGGCATCGGCACCGCCATTTGGAGCCTCACCACGGCCCTCTCCGGATTGGCGCGCACGTTTGGCCAGCTGTTCGGATGCCGCGTCGGCTCGGGAATTGGAGCGGCATGCGGAAGCCCGGCCTCTTTTTCGATGGTGGCGGACCTGTTCCCTCCCGCGAAGCTCCCGCGTGCCTTCGCGGTACTTTTTTTCGGCACGTTTCTCGGGGAAGGCGTCGCACTCATTGTAGGCGGCACGCTGGCCGGCGCGTTCACGCGCCTCTCGACAACGGTGCCTGTCGTCGGCACGCTTCACGGTTGGCAGTTGACGCTGATTGCGATTGGTCTCCCGGGGCTGCTGGTGGCCGCGCTCATGGCCACCGTGCGCGAGCCGGCCCGGCGCGGGCGGATGACCCCCATTGCCGGGAATGCAACGGCGGCGCAGCAGCGGCCTCCGGTGAGGGACGTGCTGGCGTTCGTCTGGAAAAACGCCGGTGTCTTCCTGCCGATGTTTGGGAGCATGGGGATTTCGGCCATGATGGGATTCGGGATCCGAAGCTGGGCGCCGTCCTTTTACATTCGCACCTTTCATTGGTCGGTCGCAAAATACGGACTCGTGCAAGGTGGGTTGGCGCTCACCATCATGCCCGTCGGAGTGTTCGCCGGCAGCCTGCTGGCCGAGCGGCTGGCCCGCAAGGGATACGACGACGCCAACATGCGCACGGTCCTCATCGGCCAGTTGCTCGCGCTGCCGGGAATGATCCTGTTCCCGCTGATGCCCACGGCTCCCCTGGCCATGGCCATGTCAACTTCGTACGTGTTCTTCTTCGTCTGGGCGCAAGCGCCCATGAACGCCGCGCTTCAAATCGTCACTCCCAACGAAATGCGCGGCCAGGTGACCGCACTCTTTCTTTTTGTGTTCAACGTGATCGGCACCGGCTTGGGCCCGACCATGGTGGCGCTGTTTACCGACTACGTGTTCCGCTCCGACCAAATGCTCGGACACTCGATCGCCATTGCCACATTCACCCTGGGCACCGTCACGGCGCTCATCATGTGGGCGGGCGTGAAGCCCTACGGGCGCGCCATCGCGCGATTAAAGGCGTAAACTGGGCTGACTTCACTTTCGCCGCGCGGACGCTGTGCCTCGCGTCCCCGGCGGAAAATACGGCGGCAAATGATATGAACAGCAATCCTTCCGGCAGCCGGCCGGCAACTTCGGCGGCTGCCGCTAAATTATCCTGGGAAGAAAAGCGAGAGCAGCGCTTCCAACGGTGGCTCTCCGCTCCCGGCGTTCGCTTTGCCAGTCCCGCTGCGGAAGCAGCCTACAAGGCTCGGGTCACCCGGATCATCCGCAGCATCCGGGTCGAGCAGCCCGACCGCGTGCCGTGCATTCTGCCCGCCGGGCAATTCCCCGCCCCCTATGCCGGAATCACCGTGCGCACCGCCATGTACGACTACGAGGAGATGAAACGCGCCTGGCGGAAGTTTCTCTACGACTTTGACGGAGATACCTGCATCACTCCGGGCGTGAGCGTCACTTCGGGCCGCGTTCATGAGATCACCAAGACGCGGCTGGCGGTGTGGCCGGGGCATGGACTGGATGAAAACGCCCCCATGTCGCAATTCGTCGAAGGCGAGTACATGAAGGCCGACGAATACGATGCCTTGCTCAAAGACCCCGCCGATTTTTTCCTGCGCGTGTATCTGCCGCGCACCATGGAGGCATTCGAGCCCTTTCGGAAATTGCTTTCCTTCAAGAGCGCCCTGGGTATGCCCGCCAGTTTCCTGGGGCCTTGCACGCAGCCGGACGTGCAGGCGGCGTTCCAAGCGGTCATTGATGCGGGCAAGGAACTGGGGAAATTTCGCGAGGCGGTGGCGGAAATTACCAAGGAAGCCCAGGGCGCGGGATTTCCGTCGCTGCTGGGCTCTTTCGCGCACGCGCCGTTCGATCTCTTCGGGGATACCTTGCGCGGCACGCACGGCATCATGATGGACATGTTCCGCCAACCGGACAAGCTGCAGGAAGCGATGGAGGCCGTCATACCGTGGATTGTGGACGCCGCCGTGGCGGCAGCGAATCTCTCCGGAGGGCCGCTGGTCTTCATGGCGCTGCACAAGGGCGACGACACCTTCATCTCCGAAAAACAGTTCGAGACCTTCTACTGGCCGGGCCTGCGCAAGGTGATTTTGGGACTAGTGCAGGAAGGCTGCGTGCCGCTGCTCTTTGCCGAAGGCTCGTATAACCGGCGGCTGGAAGCGGTGACGGACCTGCCCAAAGCTTCCGTCGTGTGGTGGTTCGACCGCACGGACATGGCCCGGGCAAAGCAAATCCTCGGCGGCCGAAACTGCATTTCCGGCAACGTGCCGACCTCGCTGATGTGTACGGGAACGCCGCAGGCCATCAAGGAGTATTGCCGCAACCTGATCGAGGTGTGCGGCAAGGGCGGGGGCTACATTTTGAACGGCGGCGCGTCGGTGCACAACACCACCCCGGAGAATCTGCGCGCCATGATGGAAGCGGCGAAAGAATACGGCGTCTACACGTAGTGCCCTGCCCGGAACTCCCTGCCCTCACGGACTCTTGCGTTTACAGCCTGACGGTCCCCCCACCAACCGGACAGTTTTACAAGCCGGAGCCTGCGCTTGGCTGGAAATGCACGAGCGCGGTATTTGGGTAGTAGTAGGCGAGGATGTCGCGGAAGGTGGCGCCGTCTTCGGCCATCGCGGCAGCCCCGGCTTGGCAGAGGCCGATGCCGTGCCCCTGGCCGGTCCCATCCAGCAGGACGTGCCCGCCCTCGGAGCGCGCGGTGAAATTGTTGCTGCGGATGAAGTTCCAGCCGAAGAGCCGGTCGATTTGCAGGCGAGCCGATTCCCCGGAGTTGCGCAAAGCATCGGCGTCGCGGGCCGACACCTGCGTCTGCCATCGCGAGGGGTGTTCGCGGCAGTACCTGCACTCCACCGGGTAATACGGGTAGGCGCCGGCGCGCATGCCGAGCTCGACTGGGGTGCGCGTGCGGCCGCCGCAACTTCGCGTGTACATCGCGGCGAACGGCTGGCGCTGATAGGCCAGCACCAGGCCGCGCGTGGCGGCCGCGGCCTTGGCGGCGGGCGCATCGGGGGCGGGCGGCTCACGCAGCAATTGGCAGTGCGTGGTATCGCAGAAATCGAAGCTGTGGTGGCGGCCCGCGCCCGCGACGAAATAGGAGCGCGCCGCGATGGCCTGGGCCTTCAAGGCTTCCAGCGGCGCGCCCGATGCGCCTTCCACCGCCACGACCGACGCAACGGCGGTTTCCAGGTCCATGCGGACCACTGGGACGAGTTCGCCGGGCACGGCCTTGATTTCAAGCGTTCCCGAATAGTGGCGCGTGATCTTGCCGGGCACGGCGATGACGAAGTCGGCGGAACTGTTGTTGCGGCTGGTGACTCGGAGCTCCGAAGCCCGCAGCGTCTGAGTTCCGATTTCGACGGCGATCGCGCCGCCGGAAAGGCGGAGTTCGGCCGCGTCGGTGCCCGAGCTTCGCTCCAGCACAAAGGCTCTTTCTCCGGCGTGAACCACCAGCGCGGCGCCGCCGGCGGCGCGCACGGTGAGATGGCGCGGATGAAAGAGGCCGAACACGCCGATCTGCACGTCCTGGGCGATGGCCGGAACAGCCGCCAGCGCGGCAGCCAGAAACGTCATCGCCGCTTTTATTCGCACGCGCCGGATCATTCCTGAATGCGCCTCATCATTTGGCCCGCGATCCGGGCGGCCTGTCTTCCGGGAACGCCGTGGACGCGCACCATCAGCAGCACCTGGGGGTGATCGGCCGGCTCGGCGGTGATGACGAAACCGTCCCCGCCCGCGGGATGGCCATGCGTGCATTCGGCCGTGCCGGTCTTCACCAGCGCATCGGGATAAGCAAGAGCGCGATCCACCTCCGCGCCGGTTCCCTGCCGGGCCGACTGCTCCATGCCGGCCAGCACGGCGCGCACGCCGGGCTGGTGGCGGCGCTCGAGCAGTTCGAGATAGGCGCGCGCCATC
>JAIQGD010000105.1 GCA_020072765.1 Terriglobia bacterium | reverse complement strand
AGCGGGATCGGCGCATCCGCATTCTCCCAGTGCGAGGCGAGGACCACGCCCGTGCGGGCGTCGAGCAAGAGAAACGAAACGTCGGCCCGGGAGAATTCGCGGCTGGCCACACGCGCCGCCGCCTGCGCGAACAGCGAACTGCGCGGATCGCGCGCCGCATCGGGCGCGGGACTTTCGGCGCGGCCGCCCGGGTGCGACAGCAGCAGGAGTCCCGCGGCCAAGGCGACCGCGCGTTTGCTCACGGAGCCCACTCGTAGGTGACGGTCTGCAGGACCTTGTCACCCGCATCGCGCACGACGACGTTTTCCGCGGATACGCCGGCGAGCGTGGCACTCAGACTGGCGAGATTCTCGGAGAAAAACTGAGGCTCCCGCTGGCTATTGGAGGCTTCCGGCGGGGGCATGTTGGGCCGGTCGAGAGCGCCGAAAAACCGGGCGAAGTTGGCGCGCTCGCGCTTGTGGCTGAAGCCGGCGACGAATACGGCGGGTTTCAGATCGGGCTTGCGACTCTCCCGCGCCAGCATGGCCTCCAGCAGCGCCGGATCGTCGGAGACGATCAGGTATTTGCCGCGCACGGCGGCGACGAGGGAGAAAAGCCCGTCGAATTCCTGGTAGCCCGCCTTTTGCCGCCAGCCCACACCCAACTGGCTGGCCGTCAGGGCCGGGCGGACGGAATCCACGAGCGCGGCGCGCACCGCCGCGTCGTTCCAGTCCGAGGCCGCGGCCAGCGCGATGGCGGAATGCATGTGGACGAAAACGCCGGAAGTGTCGCGCTGGGTGGACTGCACCTGAAGCGCCGCAAGAATCGAGGCGCCGCGCAGAAGTTCGTTCAACGAAGACCCACCCTGGGCGGTGGCCGGGCGCTGCACGGGCGCTTCATCAATGCGCGTTTCCAGGTCGGAGCCTCCGCCGGCCGCGCCCGACGTGAGTTGCGCCAGCGGCGCCATCTGCGACGCGGGAGCAGGCCCCAGATGCGGAGCGAGCAGCTTGGTTTCCAGCAGCGCGAGGCAGGAATCGGCGGATGGCGCGGCCTGCGCTTCGTAGAAGCCCGCGTCATCGGGAACCAGGCGCACCAGATCGGCCGCCGACCGGGAAGTGGATGCGGACGCATTGTCCGGCTTGGGAGCGGCCTTCAGCAGCACGCGTTCCTCGCGATACTCCTTGCCGGAGCGGAACAGATCAGTGACGGCGGCGGAGTAACTCTTCATGTCGGTGATGTTCTGCTGAATCCAGTAGGTGCGGAAGTAGGGGCTCGGGACAACCTTCTCGAGATTCAGAACCATGCGCAGATCGCCGGCCGGTCCGGCGGAGGCCACCGATTGCGACCACCACTGCTCGCTTGCAAGGGTGCGGTCGTTGCTGCCCGACATCAGCAGCAACGCCCCGGCCAGGAGATCCTCGCGAGTGGCCAGGAGCAGATAGTCGCCGGAAATCGCAAACGCGACTTCCTTTTTGGACTCGGGGTCGCGCCGCACGTAGAAACTGGCCGCGCCCGCGCTGCGCGGCTCGAATTTGGAGCGCGTCTGCCAGAGCGTGGTTTGCAGCGATTGGGCGGAGGGCAGGCGCGTGATGTAGAGGAACTGGAGATTGCCGATATCGAACAGAGCCAGGGCGCTCTGATGGCCGGCCACCTGGGAAAGAAAATTCATGTCCGGCGGAAGTCCGGCGGCGGTGGCGAATTCATCGCTGGCACCCTTCAGGCGCAGGAACAGGCGCGAGCGCGAGAATACTTCGTAGTCGGCGCTCTTGAGCCACTGCTGCTTCTGCGAGGAAGCATTCCAATCGGCCACCACGGAAGAGAAATCCTTGGCTTCCAGATACAAGAGCGCGCCGGGGGGAACGTACTTCGCCAGCGGCTGCTCGGGCGGTGCGGCCACCTGATAGGCGGCCCAGCCGATTCCGGCGCAGAGGATGCCGATCAAGAAGAAGATGGCGGTGCGTTTCATGGCTTCACGCCTCCCTGTGCGGCTGGCGCCGGTGTGGCGCCGGCGATCATCCGCGGGCGTACCAGGCGATCCTGCTCGAGCGCTTCATGAAGCAACGGCTGGCGGGCGAGATTCAGGCGCTGGGTCCGCAACGCGGCTTTCACGCCGGCAATTTTCCCGCTCAGCGCCGCGCGCGCCGGCGGTGATTTTTCCAGATGGCGCGCGGATTCGAAGTAGGACTGCGCGTCGGTGAGCCGGTTGAGGCGGAGCATGACGTCGCCGATCAACTGCTCGAACTCGGCCTGCTGGGCGGGCGGAAGCTTCAGCCGCGCGCCACTGGTGGATTCGCCCGTGTCTTCTTCGGGCGGCTCGGAACTGACGATTTCCTGCTCTTCTGCGGCGGCATCGGCAGCCGCGGCGCGCGCGAATTGCGTGCGGAGCAGCGGACCCAGAACAGCCACGGCGAACTCGTCCGCCTTGGCGCCGGCGGCCACGCGGAACAACGGAAGGCGGGCATCGTCGCGCTGGGGGAAATCGCTGACGGCGTGGCTCAACAGCTGGATTTTGGCCACGACATCGGCGGTAGTCTCGGCGGCCCGGATGCGCGCCTCGTAATAGTAGGGCCGGTCGGCCTCGGCGACGGGAATGGTTCCGGAATTTCCGGCGAGCAGATTCAATTCGCCGCTGCCGAGATCCCCGTGGGCGCGTCCTGCCAGGGCCAGTGCCGACTTGACGCGAAGATCATAGGGAACACTCGCCCCCGAGGCGATGGAGCCCAGGGTGTCCTGCGCCGCGCTCGCATCCTGGCCGGCGGCCAGCTTGGCCTTGGCCAGACGCAGGCGGTAGGAAGGCTCCCACGGCGCGGATTTCACTAGTTGATCGAGGAACTCGACGGCTTCGGCGTTGCGGCCGGCCTTTTCGAGCAGCGCGGCGGCGGGATCGAGGTTTTCAAACGGATTGCCGACGACGATCACGAGGCGGCGCAGGAGATCGAGCGCGCCGGGCATGTCGCCGGAGGCAATGCGAATTTCGGCGAGCCCCAGAAAATTGGCGGCAACGAGCTGGTGCGCGTCGATTTCGCGGGCAAAAACAAATTCCAGGGTTTTGCGCGCGGACTGCTTGTCGCCCGCCTCAAACAGCTGGCGGGCCGCGGTGCGCAGCAGCTCCGAACCCGGCGTGGCTGAGGGATCGCCGCGATAGCCGGCGATTTTCGCGTCCAGCGTTCCGAGTTGCGCGGAGATTTGCAGGTCCAGGGGGACCAGCGCGGCGGCCTGCGCTTCGCGCGTTTCCTTGGGCAGATTGGCAATGGCCTCGCCCGCCGGCGCGTACTGTTTGATGCGGACCAGATGGCTGATCCATCGCACCTGCCAGGAGTTCAGCTCTTGCTGAGCGGACTCGCGCTCGAGACCCACCAGCCGGCCGAGCGCATCCTGGCGCGACTCCAGAATGCGCTGGTAGATGGGCGCGCGCTGGGAAAGAGGAATCCAGGGGGACTCCACCACGTCGGAAAGAATCAGCGTGGGATCGGACGCCGCCGAGACCAGATCGAGCAGCCAGGCCGTGCCGGCCGCCGATTGGCCGGCGGCGAGATAAGCGGGCATCAACAGGGCATTCGAGCGGTAGTTGCCGTTGCGGCGGAGATAGGTGCGCAGCAGCGCGTCGGCGTCGGGCTTGAGTTCGGCGAACAATCTCCGCGCGCGGAGCTGATCGCAGGTGCGGCCGAAGTCCGCCCAGAAACTTTCCGGGACGCGCGGGCCATTGAGCTGCTTGGAAAGAGTGGCGAAGGCCAGCTTCCATTTGGCGAGAGCCGCGGCGCGATCGCCTTGCTTGTAATAGGCCAGCGACAGGCTGTCGTAGACGTCCGGGCGATCGGGAGCCAGTTCGAGCGCGTGATCGTAATCGGCGATGGCGCGCGGCATGTCGCCAGCGCCGGCATAGTAATCGGCCAGCGACAGGTATCCGGAAGAACTGGCCGGGCTCTGCTCCAGAACGGCGGGCAGAAAATCTTCGGGAGCGCCCTGCTTGACGGCGCCGAGATATTCGCCGTAGCGCGAGCCGTAATAAAACCACGTGTTGCCGGCCAGCTCTTGCGCGCGATCCACCGGCTTGCCCAGGCGCTCGCCAATCGTGCGGTCGCCCAGCGCGGAGAGGAAGGCGCGATTCACGTCGGGCGAGGCGTCGGCGAAATAGAGGCCGACCAGCGCATTGTAGGACTTATTCCAGACCGGCGGCCGGGGACGGCTGCGGGATTCGACGACCGCGTGGGACAGGGCGGCATCGGCATGGGCGACGACGTAGTCCGCCGCGCTTTCGCCCGGCCCGCCCCAAATGGATGCCAGCCTGACCAGCTCCTGGGGTTGGCGGGCCAAGAGCAAATCGAACAGGCGCTGCTGGTGCGCGCTATCCAGATAATTACCCGGCATCCCGGCGAGCACGCGCATTTCGTTCTGCTGATCGCCGGCCGAGCGATAGGCGTCGGCGGCGGAATACCACACGGAAACGCGCCCGGTCGACGGGAGCCCGCCGGCGAATTGCTCGAGCTGCGGACCGAGTTCAGCGAAGTGCAGGCGGCGACGCTGCAGGTCGATGAATTGCTCCGTGCGGCCGTAGAAGTTCTGCAATGTGGTCCGTTGCTGCATCATCAACTCGAAACGCCAATAGGCCTGCTGGTCGGAGAGGCCGGCGCTGTCCGCGAGGGGAATCGCGAATTTATCGAGGTCGGCGAGATCCATCGCGCCGCGCTGGCTTTCGGCGAAGTGCGCGAAGGCCAGCCGCTCCTCGGGAGTGAAGTACGTGCTGACGGTTTCGCCCATGCGGGTCAGGGCCGCGGCCATGCCGGCGCGGGCCGTTTCGATGCGACTCTGGCGGACGCGCTCGCGCCACTGCGCGTCGGTGACCCCCGCGAGCCCTTCCCTGGCCGCCTGCTCCTGGAGAACCGGGAGTGTCGAAGAGGCATTGGCGAGCGCCTGCTGGAGGACCGTATACGCCTGCGGGTGCTGCCGCAAGCGAGTCATGATGCGCACGTAGATTTTCGCGCCGTCGTGCTGCTCGCTGGCGGCGAGCAGGTCGGGCCCGGCGGCCTTCACGCCCTGCTCCGCGAAGGAGCGCGCCGGATCGAGCATGTTCCAGGATTCCAGCCGGCGGGCAACCTCGAAGTAGTTGGCGGCGCTTTCGGGGCGCCCGTCGATCAGCGCGGTTTTCAGAGCCGCGACGACCTCATTCGTCTTTCCCTGACGGGCGCGAATTTCGGCGACCTTCTCCATCCACTGGGGATTCTTGTAGGCGAGCTGGTAAATCTTCTGGTAATCCGACACCGCCTCGTCGAAGCGCATGAGGCGCTCTTCCAGGCCGGCGCGGGCGGTGTAGAGGTCCACGCGATCGGGACGAATGGCAATCGCCTTGGCGTAGGTGTCGATGGCCGCCGGGAAGTTTTCCAGATTGCTGTCAATGCGGGCCAGCACCATGGACCAGCGATAGTCGCGCGGCGATTGCGCGACGGTGCGGGTGTAGAACTCGACGAGCTGTGGCTGGCGATCGTAGCGCAGCGCGTAGAGCGCCGCTTCGGTGACCAGCGTGTCGTCTTCGGGGAAATTGTTGATCAGCTCGATGTACTGGTCTACCGCGCCGGCGTAGTCCTTCATGCGCGTGAGCGCCGGGATCAGGCCGCGGCGCAATGTGGCGATCTGCGCCTTGCGGGCGTCGGCGGAGAGGGGAGCCGCGCGGAACAGAGCGATCTTTTCGAGATAGAACTGCTGGAGTCCGCGATCGTCGCCGGCCTGCGAATAGGTGTCGGCCATGGCGGCCAGGTATTCGCCGTTGTAGGGCGAATCCTTCAGAAGCTGCGCGAGGAGGTCGCGCGCCTGCTGGAATTGCCGGGCGCCGGTGGATTTGCGCGCGGCCTCGTAGGCGAACTGCTGGCTCAGGCCGGGATAGGCGTCCCGGGCGGCCTGGAGCAGGACGGCGATGGCCTGCGGATACATCTTGGCGCCCCAATAGAAGTCCACCGTCGCGCGAACCACGCCCAGAATTTTGGGGTTCTCGCGGTAGAGCGATTCGACGATCTTCTGGGCGGAGGCGGAGTCCTTGCGGCCCTGGTACAGGCGCATCAGCGCGTAGCGGAGTTGCAGGCGCGTCACGGGGTCGGTGGCGAGCGCGGCCTGGCGTTCGAGGGCGTGCTGGCGGACGACTTCCAGCGATTTCTGCTGCGCCAGGCTCTCAATGGCCTCGGCCTGCTCGATCGAAGTGGTGGCGGCGGCGAGCGAGTCGAGGAAGCCTTCCATTTCCTTCTTGCGGTTCTGCGCTTCAAACACTTTCACGCGGAGATAGACCGCGGGCATGGAAGGATTCGGCGGGGTGGCAATCTTCGCGGTGGCCTGATCGACCAGGTCGCGGTACTTCGGGCGGCGCGCCAACTCCAGCAAGCGGAGTTCGGCCGGAGAATCCGGAGCGGCCGCGAGCGCGCCCTTAACGTATTCCTCGACGGCGTGAGCGTAGTCGCGCTTGTTTTCGTAGATGGCGCCCGCTTCGTAGGAGTACAAGCTGGGATTGCCGAGACGATTGCGCCCCTGGTTCAGCAGGCGAAACGCGTTGTCGAAATCGAAGTAGTCCCAATAAATCGTGGCCGCTTCCAGATATCCGCCCGGCTGGCCCGGAGCGACCTGCGGAATGCGCTCCCAATACGGCGCGGCTTGACGAAACAGTTCGCGGTCGGCGTAGATGTCGCCGATTCGGGCAAGAGTTTCCGTATCCGTGGGATTGGCCTGGGCGAGACGATCCTCGATCCGGGCGGCGATGGCCGTATCGGCGGGATCGAAGTAGGCCAGCGAGCGGTAGACCGAGGAAGCGGTGCGGGCGATTTCGAGATCCGCCGGAAACTGGCCGGCGAGCGCCTGAAGCACCGGGGCGCTCTCCTCGAAGTGCGAGCGCCAGAGATTGGCGCAGGCCAGGAACTTGGCGGCCGCGGGATTGCTTTCCCAACTGGCGGCGTCCGGAGCGCTTTGGCGCAACGCGCTCAATTCGGAATCCAGCCGGCGGGTTCGCGACAGGTATTCGAAAAACACGTTCTGCAGCTCGGACTCCTCGAACCAATGCTGGCGGAGCAGGGCTTCCCACGCAGCATCATTGCGCGTTTCCTGCCTCTGGTAGGCACCGAGCAAGTTGCGGACGAACACGGGATTGTGCGGGAAGCGCTGGTTGGCGTACAGATTCAACTGCAGATACAACGCCGGGGTCCCGTAGACCACGTTGCTGAAGTAACGTTCGAGATCGCTTCCCTCGAAGGTCTTCACCGCTTCCTGCGTGAGCTGCTCGAACTCCGCATTTCTCTTCTGGCTCAGATAGAAACGAGCGAGCTTGTGATACCACGAGCGATCGGGAAACCGGGCCATGGCCCGGCGGTACACCTCTTCCTGCTGGGCGCCCAGGCGGTTCTGGTCGAGAAAGACGGCGAGGCGCTCGTAGAGACCGGGATCATCCGGATTGCGATCGATCTCATGGCGCAGCACGGCCAGAGCCTGCGGAATCTGCTTCAACTGGATCAGGCGGGCCAGGTAGCGTTCGAGGACGCGGGCATATTCCGGGGAACGCGCGCCGACCTGCGTGCTCGCGGCCGCCCTCGCGTTGACTTGAAAGGCCGGGTTGACCGCGGCGCGCCGAGGGGCCGGTGCTTGCGGGGGAGCTTCGGCTTCCTCGCCCTCGCCTTCACCTTCTCCCCCCTCGTCGGTCTCCGCGTCCGCCGCGCCTGTAGCGCCTTCCGAACTGTTCTCGTAGCTCGACGGCGATCCTCCGGCGGCACCCAGCGGGACATTCTGAGACTTGGCGGCGAGCTCCTGGAGAACGGAATCGTAAATGGCGAACTCGTTGGCCGTGTCGCGTTTGCGCGCATACGCGTCCGCCATCAGCAACGCGATGGCCGTGCGCTGCGGAGTGTTGGCAAACTCCGAAAGGAAACCGCGGCCGCCGGCGATCACGGCGTCGCTCTCGCCGGAACCCGCGTAGAACTCGATCAGCTTGGCGTGCAGTTCCGCGCGGCGGCGGAAACCCGGGAACTTCGCATCCAGCAGCGCGAGGAGTTCGGCGGCGCGCGAACGATGGAAGTACGGCACGGCGCGCTGCTCTTCCTCTGAAAATTGCCACGCGGGCCCGCTGGTGTTCAGGATCAGCGAGAGAATGCCGTTGAGGTATCCCGGGCCCTGGTCCATTGTGCCGATGTCGCGGTACAAGGAAAGCTCGCCCGAGCCGATGCGGATCGGAGTCTCGGGAGCGGTCAGAAGAAGATTGGTCAGGCCGGCAATTCCCTGGGCCTGCGCGTCGGGCATTCCCGCGCTGTTGTACAGGGCGAAGTAGTAGCGCGCCGATTCGGGATAGGCGTGAATGTCTTCCAGAAGCCGGGCGCAGACGTAGAGATCCTGCGAGGTCCACGCCGATTTGCTGCTTTCCTTATGAAGGCGGAAGTTGGCGATGGCTTGCTGGGCCACCTCGAGTTTGCCCTGCTGCTGGTAGTAATAAAAGATGCGCGCCACCGCATTCAGGTCTTCGGGATTGGCGTTGACCGCGGCGCGCGCCTGGTCGAGGAAGCTGCGGAGGTTCTGCGTGTCGCGCAGCAGATCGAAGTAACTCTTCACCAGCTCGGGATCCCAGAGCGGCTGAAAACTTTTCTCATACACGGCCAGGCCTTCGCGGACCGAGCCTTGCCCGTACTCGACCATGGCCTTCCCTTTCACCGGAAAGACCTGATCGTTCGGGAACTGCTTGTGATAGTCGGCGAGGAGTTGTCCCGCGGCGGCATATTCCTTCTGCGCGACGAGAAATTGCAGGAACCGGGCGTACAGCGACGCCTCCCCGGGATAGCGGGCAATCCAGGCGCGATACTGGGCGATCGACGCGTCTTTCGGCAGGCCCTGCGCCTGAACGATCGAGAAAATGTGTTCGAAGGCTTGCCAGGACTGCTGCTGCACGGTCGGAACCAGCTTCTCGGCGGGAATCGGCGCGGCGTTCGCCACCAGGGACAGCGTCTTGATTTCGTCGGACGGACGAAGCAGCCGATGATAGAAACCCGCCAGGGCAAGCTGGGCGTTGATCTTGTCCGCGGAACCATTGGCGTACGCCTTCCAGTCCGATTCGGCGGCGGTGAAATCGAGCTGCTGTTCGTCCTCGCGCGCGCGCAGGGAATAGAGCTCCGCGTTGCTGGGCTGGTCCTTGATCAGCGCAGCCAGGGCGGGGCGCGTTTTGGCCGATGAGAAATCGACGGCGATGACGCGCGACTTTTCCACCGTGGAGACGTTGAGCCGGTCGTAATAGGCTTCCAGCGTGCGCTCTTCGCGCGTCATCGCGTTGCGGTCGCGGCCGATGCCGATGAGGCTCAGCAGCGCGTTGATCGGCGACGGCGCCCCGCCCTCGAATTCCGGATTGTCGGCGAGCTTCTCCTTCTCGATCACCTCGCGCGCCAGATCGCGCGAGAGCACGACCTGCGTCTGGCTCGCTACGGCCTCCGGATCGATGGTGGTGCGCTCGGGCACGTTCTTGTCGGCCTCGGCGCGCAGGAAGACGTTCTCGCGCGCCTCCAGCAGCAGGCGCGATTCGGAGCGGTAGCGCGGGGTGATGGCGTTGACGACGACGAAGGCGGCGGCCGCTACCAGGATCGTGACGGTCAGGATGCGCGTCTTTTTCTGCCACAAAGCGCGGCCCAAACCGCGCATATCGGGCTCGCCATCGGGGGCGATGGGTACCATGGCAGG
>JAIQGD010000104.1 GCA_020072765.1 Terriglobia bacterium | reverse complement strand
ACCGCGCGTCGAGATCGTAGATAGCGGGAATGTTCTTAACCCGCTTTCCCATATCTTTCAAATCGCCGCTGAAGGCCAGAAATTCTTCCCAGAAGCGCTTCGGGAAGAAATGATTAAAGAGGTGCTTCCTCCTCCTGGACCATAGTTATGGCTTCCTTGGGACACTCCTTGGCACAAATGCCGCAGCCTTTACAGAAGTCCTCATTAGCATAATAAGTCCTCTGCCCGGTGCCAAAGATACATCCTTCAGGACAGCTTAAGGTGCACACGTCGCAGCCGATACAGTTCTTCTGCAGGAAACGCGGCTTGCCTGCCGTGCGCTGATGATGCGGACCGTCTCTTTGCCATCTCTCGTCCTCCGAATCGTGTACACCACCAACAGGAACCGCCCGCTCAAAGATCTCCCCAGCCGCTTCGACCGCGGCTCGCTCTGCGAATGCCCGGCATCGGACCAGTCGAGCGCCTCCGGGTCCGCAAAAATCCCGGCGGCCTCCTCAAAGGTGACGCCGTGCTTGGCGGAGTTGCGAACGGCCTTGGCGGTGTCCCATGAGAACACATTAGTGTATATACGCTAATGCAGGCAGGTCGTCAAATCTCACTGCGCCGTTGTAGCGGCCGCCTTTAGGCGGGCGCAGGTTGTGTGGCACAGCCACTCCTGGCTGTGCGGTTTTGGTTTGGCAGTGCCTGCATGCTCAGGAATGGCTGTGCTGCCGCGTTGCTTGCACCGTCGGAGGGAAAACTATTCGCGGATGATTTCGGCGTTCGAGGCGGGCGCCACGATGCGCACCACGCGCCGCCCGTCGAGGAACAGGTCCACTTCGAGGTCTTCGGTCTGCACGCGCAGCTCTTCCACTTTTTTCCCGCCGAGGTCCTGGCTGCCCAGCGATTCGACGGTCACCGTGCCGGGCGCCATTTCCTGCGGCACCAGCACGGACAACGTCTGCGCGCCCTTTTTGTCCCAATTGTAGAGCCCGGCGAGCAGCGTGTATTGGTGGTACAGATTGTCGTCCAGGATGGCGACCCGCGTGGACTCAAACGTGAACTGCTGCGTGAACGGCCGCGACCCTTCCAGGCGGACCTCGATGTTGGCCGTGGCGCCGCTGAACGCGATGGTGGCGCCGGCCTTCTTCGCGCCCTGCGTGGCCCATTCGTAGTGCAACGGAGCGCCGTCGGCGCCGAACTCCAGCGTTCCGCTAATGTGCGTCCCGCCCTGCGCGCCCTGGATTTCGGTATTTCCGCGCGCCATCCAGTGGTCGCCCTTCGGGCTGATCTCGAAATCTTCCTTGCCCACCTGCTGGCCGTTCACCAGGATGCGGAACTGTCCCTTGTCCGCGGCGAACAGCGCCGGCGTTTTCGCATCCCGCGAAGACTGGCCCGCCGGGCGCGGCGCCGCGTGCGCGCGCGCGGCCCAACCGACGGCCGCGCCCGCCAGCAGCAGCGTGAACACGCCGGCCGTGGCCGGGAGCAGTCCGCGGCGCTGGGTCGGCGCGCTCACGCGGTCACCTGCGAAAAGATGCCCAGCGCCAGAATCTGCTCGACCACGCGGGCGGGTTCGGCATCGCTATCCACGCAGTAATCGGCCATCTGGTAGGTGGGCAAGCGCTCTTCGTAGAGCCGGCGGAAGCTGGCCGCGTCGCGGAAGAGCGGGCGGTCGGTGATCTGGGCGCAGCGGTGCAGCAGTTCCTCGACCGGGCAGCGCAGCCAGATCAGGATCGCGCCGTGGTCGCGCAGCAGCGCGAAATTCTGCGGTTGCATGATCGTTCCTCCGCCCAGCGAGACGATGCGCGGCTTCTGCGTCTCGGCGAATTCGGCCACGATGCGCTCGAGTTGCTCGTGTTCCAGGCGGCGGAATTCCGGCTCGCCCTGGCGCGCGAAAATCTCCGGGATGCTCAGTCCGGCCGCTTCCACGATGCGCTTGTCCAGATCCACGTTCGGCCAGCCCAGCTGGCTGGCCAGCAGGCGCGCGATCGTGGATTTGCCGCTGCCCATGAAGCCGGTCAGGCAGACCAGCTTGCGCGTGCGTGTGTCGGGTGTCATCGGATGCGAACTGTGTTCGGCGGGAGACGCCGCAATCAATCCCGCTTCAGGATGCTGATTGTACCATCGAAGGAGCTCAGCTCGACCTTGGCGCGCCCGGAGTTGAACGTCCCAAACAGCGCGTTGCCGAAGCGCGGGATGAAGTGGCGGTGCGAGGACGGCGTCAGGCTCGCCTCGTTGTGCACCTTGCCCTTGAGCGACGTCGCGCTGATGTCGAACGAATCGCCCGGCGAGAAGCGCACCTCGATCACCCCGCTGTAATTCTTCAGATGGTAGCTGGCGTTCGGAAGAAACGCGCCGTTGAACAGGATGTTGCCCGTGGAGGTCTGCGCGCGCACGCTGTAGCTGCGCAGATCGATCAGCCGGAAGCTGCCGCTGATCGAACTCACTTCCAGGCGGCCCGCGCAGCGCAGGCATTGGAACGCCCCGCCCACGGTCTTGATCGTGAGATAGCCCGCGGCATCCTGCAGCGCCACGTCCGCGGCGATGGTTTCGACGTTCATGTCGCCCAGCACGTTCGAGACGTTGACGCCCCCGGAATCATCGTGAATCTCCAGTTCCGCGCTCTCCGGCACGCTGATCTCGTAGTCGGCGCGCAGATCCTGCGGCGTCGCCGCCCCGGACACCTGGTGCGTCAGAATGTCCACGCGGTTCCCGGTCTGCTCGACGAACACCTCGATCTGCGGCGTCGCCCGCGTGGCCACCACCATGACTTCCGATTTCGTCCACGCCCGCACCACGATCGTGCCGTTGGGATTGTGAATCGTGACCACGGGATGCGCTTCCACTTTGAAGTGCCGCTCCATGCGGTCGGCCGATGCCGATGCCGCGCCGAGCAGGAAGAAGACCGATGCAAGCACCGCGGCGGCTTTCCAATCCGAGCGGGCCGGTAGTAAGGGCTGGGTCATCATGGGCATTATTCTCCGCGTTCCGTCATCTGCGCGAGCAGCGCCGCCTTTTGCTGATAGGCGTCGTAGAGATAATCGCGCGCGAATTCGTTCTCCGGCTCTTCGCGTACGCTTTTTTCACACAAGACAATGTAGTTGTCAACAATGGCGAGGTTCTGGTGCAGGGAAGCAGTCACGGCCGGATTCGAATCCGCCCAGGTGGACATCGTGTCCTGTTCGGCCGAAGCCAGTTGCGCGCTCAGCGGCTCGGTCGCCCTTTGATTCCCCGCGATCCAGCGGCTCTCGTCCGGCTGCCGGACGCCCGGCGCCACCAGCGCCGCCGCGACGGCGATCACCGCGGCGAGGTAGGCGCCGGCCAGCGCCGGCCGCGGCAGGATCGCGAACGTTCCGTCGAAATACGCCTTCAGCTTTTCCAGCCAGCCGGTCCGCCCGCTGCGAATCACGCCTTCGTGTTCCAGTTGCGCGCGCAGCGAAACCCAAATGCGCGCCGGAGGTTCCACTTCAAGCGCGGCCGAAGCCTGCGCCGCTTCCCGGACGGCCTCCAGATCGCCCGCCAGCGCCCGGCAGTTCGCGCATTCGCGCCAATGCGCCTGCGCGCCCGAGGAACGCTCGCCCTCCATCCATCCCTCGAGTTGACTCACGAATTCGTTACATCCCGTCGTGCTCATGGTGTTCCATCCTCATCGCCGGCGGCCGCTGCGATGCCCGCCTCGCGCCGCGCCTCGCGGGCCTTCGCGCGCAGCTCTTCCTGCAGCAGGTCCCGCAGGCGCATGCGCGCCTTGTGCAGCTGTGATTTCGAGTTGCCGATCGAACATCCCATAATTTCCGCGATCTCGTTGTGCTCGTACCCTTGCACGTCGTGCAGGACGAACACCGTCTTGTATCCCGGTGGCAACTGCTCCACCGCCCGCTCCAGGTGCACCCGGTCGATCGATCCGCTCAGCTTCAGGTCCAGCGTGCCGAAATCCCGCCGCGGCGTTCCCGATTCCTCGTCCGGATCGGTGAGCTGCTCGAGCGAGGCCTCCTTGCCCGACTTCTTCCGCAGCTTCATCAGCACCACGTTCACCGCCATGCGGTGCAGCCAGGTCGAAAACGCCGACTCGCCCCGGAACGTGCCGATCTTGCGGAACAGCTGCAGGAACGCTTCCTGCGTCAGGTCTTCCGCCTCGGCCGTGTTCCCCACCATGCGCAGGCACAGCGAATAAACCCGGCGGCTGTGCTGGCGGTACAGCCGCTCGAACGCGGCGCTGTCGCCGTGCTGCGCCCGCCGGATGGATTCCGCTTCCGGTACGTCCCCTGTTTCGATTGGTCTCGATCGCGCCACGCTAGCCGTCGGGACGCATCCTTCAATGCGATGCGCCGTCCCTTTTAGAAGTTGTCCTTGCTGTTCCTGCTGCGCAACACCCCTGCCTCCGGCCGCCCGCGGGCGGACCCGGGCGGCGGGCCCGGCTGGCTGCAACATGTGATTCGCAAGTCCCATCTATTTTCGTCGCAATCCCGTGGTTCGTCCAGAGCAGATGCGCCCACCCCGGAAAAGGTCGTATGGGCGCAGCCTGGAATCGAATTTCTCGCCGCAGTCTCCACGGATCTTCACCGGGCATCGGAGGGATTGAGGGTGCCTGTTTCTTGCCGCGTCCCCGCAGCGGCGCTTCCGCCGTGCCGCTGCCCGGTTTCGCAGCGGCGGCTTCCCGCCGCTTGCGTCCCGGTCGGAGAGTGACCGGGAAGGCCGGCTTGGTGTTGTAGCGGCGGCCTTCAGGCCGGCCGCTTGCGCGGGGAACATCTGCGGACGGCGCAAAACGTGCCCAATCGTGCCATTTTGGGGACCGTACGCGGCCTAAATTGCTTCGACGTCGAAGGAATTCGAAACAATGAAAAGCTTCAATGTGGAAGGAGTTTTTAGCGTGTGGAAAGCGAGCCGGAAGCCGGGCCGGGCGGGTTGCGGAACTACATCGACGCGTCGGACAGGCGCGGGCTCATGCGCAGGCGCTTGGGTCTCGGGGGAGCATCCAGGGCGCTGGCGAGGGCGGGCAATTGTTCGGCGGGCAGCGCGCGCAGAAAAGATTTGAACACCACTTCGGCTTCGCGCAGGCAGGTGTTGAAGTCGTAGTGGAGAATGTCGAGCTGCTCCCAGCACTCCCGCGGCTGTATGGTTGCCGAACAGCACGCGGTGGAGAAGGGCGTTCCACGAAGCGGCGCTCCGCCCCGTGTCGCCGCGGAAGAACTCGGAGTTGAGCGGCTCGACGGCGGGCAGGTTGTGTATGCGCCGTCCGCGCGTCGCGAGCGCGTCGCAGAAGGAAATCAGCGAGCCAGTCAAGCGCACGAACAGTTCCGCGGCGACGCCCACCTGCTGGCGGCCGCAAACCAATTCTCCGCGGGCGCGCAGCGACAGCGATTCATCCAGCGCCACGCTCATCA
The DNA here is from genome assembly GCA_020072765.1 of Terriglobia bacterium. Classification (GTDB taxonomy): domain Bacteria; phylum Acidobacteriota; class Terriglobia; order Acidiferrales; family UBA7541; genus Palsa-295. Next base: position 14,386 of record JAIQGD010000104.1, on the reverse strand, counting down.
TGGCGTAGGTGCATTCCCACCGGCGAACCACCGTGTCGAACAGCTCGTTCTTCTCCCGTGGCAGGGCCCGCAACCAATCGTCCGATACCCCGCGACGCACGGAAGGGGATTGTGCGTTGCGCTTGGTAAACACCGACGCCCCCAAGTTGCAGCCGCAGTATACCATCGGTGTTCCGCCCGGCACGCGGTTTCTTGACGCTATGTTCCGCGGGCCGCTATACTGCCGCCCGGCCCTCCGGAAAGGCCCGCAACCGCGAGTCGTGAAAGGATCGTCCCGTTGGAATTTGAGCCGCTCGACCAGTTCCTGCAACGCCGCAAGAAACTCAGCGAAATCGAATCCCTGGGGCACGCGCCCTATCCCCACAAGTTCGACTGGACGCACACGCCCCGGCAGATTGCCGGCGAGTTCGGCGGCCGCACCGCGGAGCAGCTGACCGCCGAGCCGGTGAACGTGCGCGTGGCGGGGCGCATCGTGGCGCTGCGTCCGCACGGCAAGGCGGGATTCGCGCATCTGGCGGGCGATGGCGGGCGCGTGCAGGTGTACGTGCGGCTGGACGTCGTGGGCGAACAGCTCTTCCGGCTGTTTCAGCTGCTCGACCTGGGCGACATCATCGGCGTTTCCGGCCATCTGTTCCGCACCAAGACCCAGGAACTCACCATCTGGGTCGAGCGGATCGAGCTGCTGAGCAAGGCGCTGCTGCCGCTGCCGGAAAAATGGCACGGGCTCACGGACATCGAGCAGCGCTACCGCCACCGCTATCTGGACCTGATCGTCAACGAGCGGGCGCGGGAAATTTTTCAGCGCCGCGCGCAAATCATCCGCGAATTGCGCGCCTTCTTCGACCGGCGCGGCTATGTCGAAGCCGAGACGCCCATGATGCACCCGATACTGGGCGGGGCCACGGCGCGGCCGTTCGTCACGCACCACAACACGTTTGACATGGACCTCTACCTGCGCATCGCGCCCGAGCTGTACCTGAAGAGGCTGGTGGTCGGCGGGTTCGACCGCGTGTATGAAATGAACCGCAATTTCCGCAACGAAGGGATCGACGCGATCCACCAGCCCGAATTCACCATGCTCGAGTTCTATCAGGCCTACAGCAACGCCGCGGACCTGATGGCGCTGACCGAGGAACTGCTGCGCGGGCTGGTAGAGAGCGTCTGCGGCGCCACGAAAATTCCGTACGGCGAACACGAAATCGATTTCAGCCGCTTCGAGCGGCTTGCCATGCGCGAGGCCATCGGCCGGTATTGGCCCGCCGCGGCCGGCGCGCCCCCCAGCTCCGCCGAGTTGGCGAGTCCGGGCGGCCCGCAAGCCGTGGCCGAGCGCTACAACGCGTTTGCGCGCGCGCACGCCGCCGAACCCATCGCCGGCGTGGCCGGAAAATCCGGCGGCGAACTCACGGGAGAGCTATTCGAGGCCATAGCCGAAGGACATCTCCAGCAGCCGACGTTCATCTTCGATTTTCCGACGGAGATCTCGCCGCTGGCGAAGTGCCGCGAAGACGATCCCTCGCTCACCGAGCGCTTCGAGCTGTTTATCGCCGGCATGGAGATCGCCAACGGCTTTTCCGAGCTGAACGATCCCGCCGACCAGGAGCGGAGATTCCGCGCCCAGGTGGAAAAGGGCGGGGTGGACGCGCCCAAAGAGGTCGATATCGACTACATTCGCGCGCTCAGCCATGGCCTGCCCCCCACCGCCGGCGAAGGCATCGGCATCGACCGGGTGGTGATGCTGCTGACGAATTCGCACGCTATTCGGGAAGTCATCCTGTTTCCGCTGCTGCGAGCCGCAGCGGAAGAGCAAGGCGCGGCGCCTTCGGGTAGCGCAACCGAGGCGGGCGGGCCAGCAGGTGCTTCGCCGGACAAAAAATCAAAATGACCTTCGAATGGCTGGTGGCGCTGCGGTACTTGCGTTCGCCGAACCGTCCGGCGGTGTTGCGGCTGGTGACGCTGCTGGCGGTGCTGGGCGTGGCGGCGGGCGTGACGACGCTGGTGATCGCGCTTTCCATGAACACCGGCTTCCGCGAGGCGCTGCGGGACCGCCTGCTGGGCGTGACCGCGCACGTCAACCTGAAGCCCGCGAATCCCGAAGGAATCCACAATTATCCGGAGTTGATGGCGCGTTTGCGCGATGTTCCCGGAGTTCGCTCGATCGAGCCGGCGATCTATAACACTGTTTTGCTGTCGGTCGGCGGCCATGCGCGCGGGATTGTCCTCAAGGGGATCGATCCGGCCCGCGAGCGCGAGGCCGGCGGGGCGCTGCGGCATCTCGCTTCGGGGTCGGATAATTTTTCGCCGGGCGAGGACGCCATCCCGGCGCTGATGGTGGGCCGCCTGCTCGCCGAGGACCTGAAAATTTCCGCCGGCGATTACGTCACGCTGACCAGTCCGCAGGGAAATCTGACGCCGTTCGGCCTGCTGCCGCGCTCGCGGCGGTTTCGCGTGGCGGGCGTTTTCGATTCGGGCTTTTACGATTACGACGCCAACTGGGGATTTGTGACGCTGGAGTCGGCGCAGGGACTGGCCGGAGTCGGCGATGTCGTGAGCCTGCTCGAGGTGCGGGTGACGCGCCTGGACGATGCGCGGGCCGTGGCCGGAGCGTTGCTCGACCGCGCCGGGGCCGGATTTACGGCCACCACGTGGATGGAGGAGAACCGCGCGCTGTTCCGCGCGCTCAGCCTGGAAAAACTGGTCACCGCGCTGTTCATCGGGCTGATTACGTTCGTCGCCGGACTCAACATTCTGGTGGTGCTGACCATGACCGTCACCGACCACGCGCGAGACATCGCCGTGCTGATGGCCATGGGGGCGCGCCGCCGGCAGATTCGCCGTATCTTCATCCTGCAAGGTCTGGCCGTGAGCCTCGCGGGAACCGTGGCCGGGCTGGCGGCCGGCTACAGCTTGGCGTGGATGGCGAACCGGTGGCGGTTGATTCCCCTGAATCCCGAGGTGTACGCCATTCCCTACGTTCCGTTCCACGCCAACGGCCTGGACGCCATCTGGATTGCGGCGGCGGCGCTGGCCATCAGCGTCGCGGCCACGATTCTGCCCGCGCGCTCGGCCGCGCGCATCCTGCCCGTGGAAATTCTCCGTTTCGAATAGCCGCCTGCCGGTCCATTATGATCATAGAGACCGGCCACCGCCGCGAAGTCTGTCGCTGAGCTGGGCAGCTGGTTGAATTCGTTGCGGCCATTGGGGGGCATGCTAAAATGAGAAGGTGCCAAAAAGTGTCAGGCGCGCCGGGCGGGCAAGGGAAGATTCGGGGAACAAAGTGAAATAAAGTAGACATGGGCGCTGTGCCAAAAAGGGTTAGTCGCTTGGAAAAGAAGGACATACTTCTCGCGGAGTTCGGCATCTAACGTGTCATAGACATGGTATGAACAACCATGCGAGTAGCGGTGCGGTGTTAGAGGGCTTGCGGGGCATCGAGGTGCCCGCCACGGGGGAGATCCTGCGCGCCGAGCATCTGCGCAAGACCTTCTGTCCGGGGCCACAGGAAATCACGCCGTTTCATGATGTGGAGCTTGCGGTAGAGCGCGGCGAGATGATCGCAATCGTGGGGCCGTCGGGAGCCGGGAAGAGCACGCTGCTGCACCTGCTGGCGGCGCTGGACACTCCGACGAGCGGTGCAGTATACTTCGCCGGGAATGCGCTCCATGCGCTGCACGAGGCGGAACTGGCGGACTATCACAATCGGGCCGTGGGTTTCGTCTGGCAGCGGCATCATGTGCTGAGCGATTTCACGGCGGCCGAAAACGTGGCCATGCCCTTGTGGATTCAGGGCATCGGGCAGGATGAGGCGCTCCGCGTGGCGGGAGATTGGCTGGAGGAAGTGGGACTGGCCGGCCGTGCGGGGCAATGCGCCGGGGAGCTTTCAGGCGGGGAGCAGCAGCGCGTGGCCATTGCGCGCGCGCTGGTGAATCACCCCGTGTTGCTCCTGGCGGACGAGCCGACCGGGGATCTGGACGAGCGCAACGCCGAGGGAATTTTTGAATTGATGCAGCGCCTGCACCGGACTCACCATCTGACTTCAATTGTAGCCACACATAACTTGTCCTTGGCGCGGCGCGCCGACCGGGTTCTGGCTCTGGAACACGGCAGGTTGGCGCCGGGCGCAGAACGGCTCGCAGGAATCGCGGCTGGTGCAGCGCGGCCGGCGGGCGGTGGGGGAACGTCCCTGGGAGAGCGTGGGTGAACCGTGTTTGAACGCTATACAGAGAAGGCTCGGCGGGTGATCTTTTTTGCGCGGTACGAGGCCAGCCAGTACGGAAGCCCGTACATCGAGACGGAGCACTTGCTGCTCGGCCTGTTGCGCGAGGATAAGGCGCTGGCGAACCGCTTTTTGCGCGCGCACGGATCGATCGAGTCGATACGCAAGGAAATCGAGTCGCGCATCACGGTGAGGGAGCGCATTTCCACTTCGGTGGAAGTGCCGCTGAGCCAGGAGTGCAAGCGCATTCTGAACTTCGCCGCCGAAGAGGCGGAGCGGCTGGGGCACAAGCACGTGGGAACCGAGCACCTGCTGCTGGGCGTGTTGCGGGAAGAGAAATCCTTTGGCGCGGAAATTCTGTTGGAGCGGGGATTGCGGCTGTCCACGGTGCGCGAGGAGCTGGCGCGCAGCGCGGGAGAGAAGGTGCCTGTGAATCGGCCAAAAGAAGCTTCCTTGCTGGCGGAGTTTAGCCGGGATCTGACGCAGGCGGCCATGGAAGGGCAGCTCGATCCGCTCGTGGGTCGCGAGCGGGAGCTCGAGCGGGCCATCCAGATTCTGTGCCGCCGCACCAAGAACAATCCGGTGCTGATCGGCGAACCGGGCGTGGGTAAGACGGCCATCGTGGAAGGCCTGGCCCAGCGGATCGCCGATGGCGACGTCCCGCCGTTTCTGGCGGACAAACGGATTCTGTCGCTGGATCTTTCGCTGATCGTCGCGGGAACGAAGTATCGCGGGCAGTTCGAGGAGCGGCTCAAGACCATCATGAAGGAATTGATGGAGAGCCAGAACGCCATCGTGTTCATCGACGAGCTGCACACGCTGGTGGGCGCGGGGTCGGCGGAAGGCTCGCTGGACGCCGCCAACATTTTGAAGCCGGCGCTGAGCCGCGGGGAGATTCAGTGCATCGGCGCGACGACGCCGGGCGAGTACCGCAAGTCGGTGGAAAAGGACCGCTCGCTGGAGCGGCGCTTCCAGTCGATCAAGGTGCCCGCGCCGGGCGAGGACGATGCCATCGGCATCCTGCAGGGCGTGCGCGACCGCTACGAAAAGTTCCACGCCGTCAGCTACACCGACGAAGCCATCCGCTACGCCGTCTATCTGTCGAACCGGTACATTCCGGACCGCTTCCTGCCGGACAAGGCCATCGACCTGCTCGACGAAGCGGGCGCGCGCGTGAAGCTGCGCCAGGCCATGCTGCCCGATGAAGTGGCCGAAGTGCAGAAGCGCGTCAAGTTCATCACCCACCGGATGGAAACCGCCATCGCCAACCACGAGTTCGAAAAGGCGCGGTTCTACTCCGAGGAAGAGCGCAAGGAAAAAGAGCACCTGCGGGCGCTGCGGGAAAAGCTGAAGATCGATGATTCGGCCACCGGGGTGGTCACGCGCGAGGACATCGAGGAAGTGGTGGCGCGGTGGACGGGGATTACCGTCAGCGCGATCAAGGAAGACGAGCAGCAGAAACTGCTGCGCATCGAAGAGGAGTTGCACCGCCGGGTGATCAGCCAGGACAAGGCCATTACCGCCCTGGCGCGGGCCATCCGCCGGAGTCGCGCGGGCCTGAAGGCGCCCGGGCGTCCGGTGGGCTGCTTCCTGTTCCTGGGGCCGACCGGCGTGGGCAAGACCGAAGTGGCGCGGCGGCTGGCCGAGTTCCTGTTCGGCAGCGAGAAGTCGCTGGTGCGCTTCGACATGTCCGAGTACATGGAGAAGCATTCGGTGTCGAAGCTGATCGGCGCCCCTCCGGGATACGTCGGATACGAAGAGGGCGGGCAGTTGACCGAGCGGGTGCGCCGCACGCCGTACTCGGTGATTCTGCTGGACGAAATCGAAAAGGCCCATCCGGATGTGTACAACATCCTGCTGCAGGTCTTCGAGGACGGGCAGTTGACCGACGGCCTCGGCAATACCGTGGATTTCCGCAACACCATCATCATTCTCACCTCGAACCTGGGCGCGCGGCAGTTGCAGAAGCAGTCCGGGCTGGGTTTCCAGTCGGTCGATCAAGTGGCCGTGGCCAAGAGCCAGGACGACATGGTGATGGGCGAAGTGAAGCGCGTGTTCAATCCGGAGTTCCTGAACCGCCTGGACGAAGTGATCTTGTTCAACGCGCTCACGGACGACGATCTGCTTCAGATTATCGACTTGCTGGTAGGTCAGATCAACGAGACGCTGGTGCACCGGGAAGTGCAGATTTCCGTGACGCCCGAAGCGCGCCAGTGGATTCTGGAGAAGACCTGCGGCGACCGAAGCTACGGCGCGCGGCCACTGCGGCGCGCGTTGCAGAAATACGTCGAAGATCCGCTGTCGGAAGCTCTCATACAGGGCGGCTTGCAGAGGCCGGCGACGCTGGAGATTTTCCTGTCCGGCGAGGGCCTTGGGTTCCGCCCCGTGGCGGAAGCAACCCCAGTGGCCCACTAAGAATCCTACACGCGCGAGCCGGGGCAAACCAATCCGGCGGGGGAGCATAAAAACTTGGGCGTGGGACTGCGGCCTTGAGCGGAGCGATGGCCGCCGGCAGAAAAATCTTTCTGTGCGTACTGGTGGCCGTGGGGGTGTGCCTGCTGCCGTGGGTGGCCGCGGCGGCGCCGGTGGGGCAAGCGGGGCAAGAGACGGCTGCCAATCCGTACGTCGTTTCCAAGATCTTCTTCGAAGGAAACCGCCGCATTCAGCGCGCCACGCTGTTGGCGCGCATCTTCTCGCGCCCCGGCGATCCCTACACCGCGGAGGGCGCCCGCCGCGATTTCCAGGCGCTGTGGAACACGCAGTTTTTCGAGGATGTGCGCCTGGAAGTGGAGGACGACCCCGACCAGGCCAACGCGAAAATCCTGATTTTCCACGTGCAGGAGCGGCCCATCATCCGCCGGATCGAGTACAAGGGAAACAAGTCGATCACGGAATCGGACATTCTGGACGCCTTCAAGCAGAAGAAGGTGGGGCTTTCGGTGGAAAGCCAGTTCGATCCCACCAAGATCAAGCGCGCCGAGGTGGTGCTGAAGGAATTGCTGGCGGCGCACGGCCACCAGTTCGCCACGGTGAAGCCGACCTTTGAACGCATCAGCGCCACCAATTCGGTGAAGATCGTCTTCAATATGACCGAAGGGCCGAAGGTCAAGGTCGGAAAGATCGTTTTCGTCGGAAACAAGGCCTTCTCCAGCCGGAAGCTCATCCGCACGATGCGCCACGACCGGCCGATTTCCATTCCCCTGGGATTCATCGACATTCCCATCATGAGCAAGACCTTCGACCGGCCCAAGCTGGACGAGGATCTCGAGGTGGGCGTGCGCGGGCTGTATCAGGACCACGGATATTTCAAGGTCGTCGTGGACGTGAAGGAGTTGAAGACGATTGACGTGGACCGTGCCGGCGTGCCCGGGCCGTGGCCGGGCTTTGGCGCCAAGCACGGCAAGGCCACCGACATCACCATTTCGGTCGACGAAGGCCAGCAATACCGCATGGGCAAGCTGGTCTTCCGCAGCGCGGACCCCGACCAGGGCATGATCTTCAAGCCCGATTTCCTGCAGCGGGTTTTTCCGCTGAAGGAAGGGGACCTGTTTTCCGCCGACAAGATCCGCAAGTCGCTGGACACGTTCCGCAAGCTATACGGCGACTACGGCTACATCGATTTCACGGCTGAGCCTCATTTCGAAGTGAACGACGCGAAGAGGGTGGTGGACCTCACGCTGGTGTTCGATCAGCAAAAGCAGTTCTTTGTCCGCCGCATCGAATTCACCGGCAACACCACCACGCGCGACAAGGTGATCCGCCGCGAACTGTTGCTCGACGAAGGGCAGATCTTCAACAACCGCGCCTGGGAAATGAGCCTGCTGCGGCTGAACCAGCTCGGCTATTTCGAGACGATCAAGCCGGACAACGCGGAGCTGAAGCGCAACGTCAAGGCCGGCACGGTGGACATCAAGCTGAAGGTGAAGGAAAAGGGCAAGCAGTCGATCAGTTTCTCGGGCGGCATGAGCGGACTGGCCGGCAGCTTCATCGGCTTTTCCTATCAGACCAACAACTTCCTGGGGCTGGGAGAGACGCTCACGCTTTCGGCGCAAGTCGGCAACATTCAGAAGGACGTGCGCTTCGGCTTCACCGAGCCGTATCTGTTCGACCGGCCGATCGCCACCGGATTCACCATCTTCCTGGACAAGTACGATTACAACACGGCGCGGCAGCAGGGCATGCTGCTGGGACAGGCCGTGGCGATCAATCCCGCGCTGCAGGAAAATTACAGTACCGACTCGAAAGGCTTCACGGCGTTCGCCAGCTATCCGCTGCGCAAATTTTCGTTCACGCGCGTGGGGCTGCAATACGGCTGGTCCACCACGGACATCAACCCGTACAGCCAGTCGGCCCGGCTGCTGTTCGAACTCACCAAGTTCACCAGCCTGGCGGGGCCGTCGGCGCTCAACGGAATCAAGGTGAGCCAGATCACGCCGACGATTTCCTACAGCACGGTCAACAACCCGATGTTTCCCACCGCCGGCAAGAGCTACAACTACGCGGCCAGTTTTGCGGGCGGGCCGCTGGGCGGGAATATCAACACGCTGAGCAACACGTTCACGATGTCCTACTACCACCCGACCTATCGCCACCGGAACGTCATCGCGCTGCGGGTGCAGGGGGCCATGGTCACCGGTTATGGAGGGAAGGAAGTCCCACCCAACAACCGCTTCTATCTGGGCGGCGAGCAGGATGTGAGAGGGTTTCAGTCGTACACCATCTCGCCTTTCGTCTTCATGCCGTATTCGACGACCACGACCGTGTACTACAGCAATCCGCAATTGCTGAACGCGCTGGGCCAACCCATCACCGTGCCGCTCAATGTGAACGTGCTGGAGTTTGTTCCCTCGCGCCCCGGCGGCGACGTGCAAGGCGTGGCCAACATGGAATACCGGATTCCGCTGGTGAAGTCGTACGTGAGCATGAGCGTGTTCCACGATATCGGGCTGGACGGAAGCATGCGGGCGCTCCATCTGGATCCTGCCGCGAGCACGTTGCTGCAGCAGCAATATCCCAATCCGGATTATCCGAGCCTGACGCTGCCCAAGAATCTGGCCATCCGGAGCGGCACGAACTTCCGGCCGCACACCTCGGCGGGCATCGAGTTCGACTTCCAGATCCCCATTATTCAGGCGCCGTTTCGCATCTTTTACGCGTACAATTACCTGCGCTTGACCAGCACGATTGCGCCGCCCCTGGGCGCGTTTTACATTGACCCGGTCGAGCGGCAATATTTGCAGCAATTGGGCGTGTACGATACCCAGGTAATCCCGACTCTTCAGAATTTCCTGGCGCATACCCCCCGCAGGCCGCAGGGCGGCGCCGGTGGAGAATCGCGTGGAAACGGCCGGAGGCAAACAGATGAGAGCGTGGGGATTGGGCGCGGTGATACTCCTGGCCCTGGTGGCGGCGGGCTGCGGGGGCAGCAGCACGGCGATTGGCGTGGCCATTGCCGGACCCCACTTGTCCCCCATGACCGTTCTGGTGAACCAGTCGGTGCAATTCGGCGCGCAGGTGACCGGAGGCTCCACCACCACGGTGTTCTGGCAGATCTGCATGCCGGCGGCCACGCCCACCACGCAGCCGACCAACTGCACGGCCGGGCAAGGGCCCGCGAAGTGCACCATGCCGGCCGTGGCAAGTCCTCTGACCGGATATGGAACGATCAACGCCACGGGCCTGTACACGGCGCCTTCCACGGTTCCGACGCCCAACAGCGCGGTGATTGTGGCGACCAGTTGCGTGAAGTCCACCGCGTTCGCGGTGTTCACCATCGTCATCGACTCGGGCATTCGCGTCCAAGTGCTTCCGGCGACGGCCACGATCGGCACGTTGGAAACCCTGCAATTTACGGTGATCGTCACGGGCACCAGCAATCAAGGCGTTTCCTGGTCGTTGAGCAGCTCCCTGCTGAGCCCTCCGCCACTGGGAACCATAAGCGGGAGCGGGTTCTACACGGCGCCGTCGGGTGCGGTCACCGTAACGGTGACGGCCACGTCGGCGGCCGATCCCACGCAAAAGGGGATCGTGACGGTCAACGTGATCGCGGCGCCAGCGCCCGCGCTGAGCAGTATCGAGCCGACCGTGGCGGCCCAGGGTTCGGCCCAGCAGGACATCTATGTGATCGGCTCGAACTTTACCAGCACGGAGACCGTGGTGGTGACGCCGCCGGCGCAGCCCACGACTCCGGTGCCCACCACGTTTATCAATACCACGTTGCTGCGCGCGACCATTCCGGCCACGCAATTGACCCAGGCGGGAGTCGTATCGGTCGCCGTGAAGATGCAGAACGGCACGCTGAATACTCCCGGACCGGTGAACCTGAGCGTGTTCGCGGTGCGGCCGGCGCTGGTGGGTTCGTTCCCCGATAGCGTGGCGCAGAGCAACGCTTCGAGCCCCAATGTGAATTTGACCGGCGGATTCTTTTCTCCCGCGGCGACCACCGCGACGTTCAACGCGCAGGCTGCCGTGGCGGCGTTTACCAATAGCCGCCAGCTCACGGTGACGGTGCCCGCGGGCGCCGTGGCCACGCCGGGGCTGTATCCCATCGTCGTGCAGAACGCGGGTGTGGCCCTGGGCCAGCCGTCGATCTCCGCGGTGAATCTGGGCGTCACGCCGGACCCATCGTTGATCCCCACGGCTCCCGTGGCCGGGCCGATCGCCGTGGGAACAAGCCCCTCGGCCGTGGCCATGGACGAATCCCGCGGGGTTGCCGTGATCGCGAACAAGGGCAGCAATTCCATTTCGCTGTTGACGCTTTCCTCCTTGAGTGTGAGCACCGTCGGCGTCGGCACGCAGCCGACCGGTGTGGCGGTGGACGATCTTCTGGCGGACCCCGTGGCGCTGGTGGTGAATAGCGCCGATCAAACGGTCACCGCGGTGGATTTGATCACCTTGAGCAAGGCCACGCTGAACGTTTCGATTTCGTCCGGCCTCACGCCGCCGCTGCCTTTTTCGATCGGCGTGAATCCGCTCACGCACCGCGCGATTGTGACCTACCAGTCGACCAACGAGGCCACGATCCTGAATGTTTCCCTGGCTGCCGGAACGCCGGCGCTGGCCATCGTCCAGCAAATCGGGGGGAGTTCGACCTTCTACAGCACGGGAGCCAATCCGGCGGTGTCGGTGGACCCGCGCTTGAACTGGGCCGTGGTCACGCCGGGCGGCGGCGGAGCCATCAGCCTGGTGGATCTCGGCGTGGCCGCGGGGGCCACGGAGCCCACCGGACGCGCTCCGCAGCTCGTCGGGAGCCTGGCGATTTCGGCCAGCATCCAGGGGGTGGGCGTCAATCCGGAGACGCATCAGTCGCTGTTGACCGATCCGCAGACGGGAAGCCTCACGACCTTCAGCATGCTGGATAACGCGGTGAGCACCGTGCTTTCCGGCGGCGTGGCGGTGAATCAGAAAGGGTTTGTCGCCGCCGCGGCGACGCCGCTGGCAAACGTGGGCATTGCCGTCAACGCCACCAGCGCGACGGCGGACATCGTGGACCTGCAGAACGCGGTGGTACTGAAGACGGTGAGCGGCTTGGGAAGCTCGCCCCAGGCGGTGGCCGTCGATCCGGTGAGCAATCAGGCGGTGGTGGTGGATTCGGGGGGCGTGTACCTGGTGGCGCTCGGCCCGGCCGTGAATCCGCTGCAGATGGTCGAGACCAGCCCGGCCATCACCGTGACCACGCCGGGAACGCCAAGCGGCAATATGACGCTCACGATCAATGGAAGCGGTTTTGTGGGCGGAACCTCGCAAGTGTTGCTGGACGGCACGGCGCTGGCGCCCGGAAATGTGACTGTGGTGAGCGCGCGGAAGATTCTCGCGACGGTGCCGGGCCCGATGCTGGATGCCCCGCGCCGCTACATCGTGCAGGTGCAGAACGGCGCGGCGGTGTCGAACGTGACCGACCTCAGCGTGGTACAGGCGGTCGCGGTGGGCACTTCGCCCATCGGCGTCGCCGTGGATACGGATCGCGACCTGGCGGTGGTGACCAACTCCTCGGCGGGCACGGCTTCACTGGTATCCCTGGCTCCTCCCAGTGCGAATGTGCCGGAATCGCTGGGGGCCATCGGAATCATCGGCGGGCCGATTCTCACGGGGACAACTCCGGAGGGCGTGGCGGTGCTCCCGCGGCTGGGACTGGGGGTAGTGGCCAACTTTGGCAGCAACAATGCGACGGTGATCAACCTGGCGACGCAGGTGCCGACGAACATCGCGCTGTGCGGAACGAGCTGCACGGGGCCGACGAGCGTAGCCATCAACCAGGATACCGCCACCGCAGCCATTACCAACACTAATGGGAACAACTTGTACGGCTCCGGAAGTCTCAGCCTGCTCGGTCTCCCGGCCCCCTCAAACCCGAGCCTCACGAACATCACCGTGGACCAGAATCCCGTGGCGGTGGCGTTCGATGCGACTCTGAACTACGCCGCCGTGGCCACAGCCTCGACGACGAGCAGCGTGGATTTGATCAACGTGACGACGCAAGCGATTGCGGGACGCGCCTCCGGAGCGGGAATCCAGAATGCGACCGGGGTGGTGTTCGATCCGGTCAACCAGATGTTTGTGGCCGCGAACAGCTTGTTGAACAACGTGGTCATCATTGATCCGCTGACGTTCCTGCAGACGCCGGTGCGCGTGGGCATGGCTCCGATGTCGCTGGACTACGATTTCCAGACCAGCACGCTGGTGACGGTCAATCCTCCCACTCACACCATGTCGGTGGTCGATTATGTTTGCCCGCCGCTGATCGCCGCGCCGGCGTGCCCGGGTCCGGGCGTGCGCACGGTGATCGGGTTGGGGGGCACGCTGACATCGGCTCCGGTGCTGGGTCCCAACGCCGTGGCGATTGATCCGAAGCTGAATCTGGCGGTGCTGGTGGATCCCGATAATAATCGCGTCCTGCTGGTGCCGCTGCCTCACTAGCACCGGGGCCAACCCTCGGTGCGGGCGAGGCATCGGAGAGGGAGAGGCAAGGATCGAGAAGGCACGCAGCAGGGGAGCGAATCCGATTGACCGTGCTCGCGGTTCAACGCTATAATCCCCGGTTTGTGTTTGGGGAAATTTTCGGACATCCTGACGAGGAGTGAGAATGAAGATGCGAATGGCAGTGGCGGTGTTGGCAGCCTTCCTGGCAACGCCTGCGGTATGGGCGCAGGCGGGTGCGGCAAGCGCGCAAGCGTCCTTGAAGGTTGGAGTGATCAACGTCCAGGCGGCGATTGCGAATACGGCGGAGGGCAAGCTGGCGGCGGCGGAATTGCAGTCGCAGTTCGCCCCGCGGCAGACCGAGCTCCAGAACATGCAGCGGCAGATCGAGGATGACCAGACGCGTCTGCGCACCGGCCAGAGCACGCTGAGCGACGACGAAAAGGCGCGCCTGTCACGTGAGGCCGATGTGCTGGGCCGCAACTTCCAGCGCAAGTCCCAGGATGCCCAGGATGATTACACGGCCGCGCAGCAGGACGTCGTCGGCCGGATCGGGCGGAAGCTGATGGACGTGCTGGAAAAGTACGCCAAAGACAACGGCTACACCGTCATGCTGGATAGCTCGGGGCAGCAGAGCACCGTGCTGTTCTGGGCCAGCCAAATTGATGTCACGCAGGAGATCGTCCGGCTCTACGACCAGACCTATCCGGTCAAGGCGGCGGTCACGACCAAGCCGGCGGCACCCAAGCCAGCTCCGGCTCCCAAGCCCTAACCCGGCTGACATCCGATTCTGGAATTTCCCGAAGGCCTTTCCGGCGCAAGCCCGAAAGGCCTTTTTTCTGCCACGCACTCCGGCCGCCCTGGGGCGGCCATTTGATGCCTCGCGGAGCCTTCGGCTATGATAAGGGCTCGGCGAGGGAATTCCGCGGTTGAAACTTTTTCGCGCGAGCGAACCAGGAGGACTGCCATGGCGCTTTCCGTCGGATCTGCGGCCCCCGATTTTGCATTGAAGGACCAGAATCAGAAGGACGTGAAGCTCTCGGATTACCGGGGCAAGAAGAACGTCGTGATCGTGTTTTATCCGCTGGATTGGAGCCCGGTGTGCACCAACGAGCACGCCTGCTTTGTCAGCGACCTGAAGCGTTTCGAAGCGCTGGACGCGCAGGTGCTGGGCATCAGCGTGGATAGCGCGTGGTCGCACAAAGCGTTCGCCGAAAAGATGGGCATTCCCTATCCGCTGCTGGCGGATTTCCAGCC
>JAIQGD010000103.1 GCA_020072765.1 Terriglobia bacterium | reverse complement strand
ATGGTGGCGGTGGCGGGCGCAAGGGTGACGGCGAGATCGTCCTTCAAGGTGACGGCGGCGGAGGCGCCGGCCCGAGGATCGGCTTGGCTGACGGCGCTCACGGTGATGTTGGCCGGGGACGGAAGGGCTGAAGGAGCCGGGTAGAGCCCGGAAGTGGAGATGGTGCCGGTAGTCGAACTTCCGCCGGATACGCCGTTCACTTCCCATGTGACGGAATTGCTGGAGGCGCCCGAGACGCTGGCTTGAAACTGCTGGGTCTGGCCGAGGAAAAGGCTGGCGGCCGTGGGTTGCACGATGACGGTGATGACGGAGGGCGTCGTGGAGGGCTGGCTTCCCGACATGCCGCAGCCGCAGGCGAGTGCGGCCAGAGAGAGAGTGGCGGCACAAATCAGTGGCAGGCTTCCGCGCGGGCTGCGGATGCTCGCGTGGTTGGGTGGGGGCTGCCGGGGAAGTGAGCGCTCGGGCTGAGTGAGTATTTTCATGTGCGCAGGTGTGAAGGCAAGGGATGTGCCAGAGAGGCGCAGCGAGCGAGGAGGGCTTTGCGAGGGGCGTTTGGAGTGACGACAACAGCGAAAGAATGTGAGGTAAGCCCAGTGTCGGGAAGCCTCTACGTGATGCGGGGAATTGTGGGTGTGCGCGCGCGGATGATCTTGTGAGGCGAGGGGGAATGGTTGGTCAGCAAGGGCGGCCGTTCCACAACGGCACGGAACGCATGTCAATTCGGGAAAGGGAAGTGATCGGCGGCCTCCCAGGAAAATGTTGCCACCCCTGCTAAGCAGCAGGGCGCAGCCCCGACCGACTTCATCGGGGCGCAGCAAGCAGCGCCCCTACAGCATCCGCACAACATGTCCGGTCCGATGAACCCGAACCGGGTGCTACAAAAGCGTTTTCGTGGAACAGTCAGTCCTGGCTGTCCGCGCGGCACGTCTTGGCCTTCCTTGTAATCAACACCTGCCGGGCCAAAAGGCCCCGGCGCTACATGCGAACCTGACACCGGCTCGTGATCCGTGGCTCGTGCGCGGCGCACGAAGGGCGGTTATTGGCGAGACGCAACACTAGCGGTGAGTCTGGAGGAGGGCGCGCAGGGTGGTGGCGAGATCGTCGCAGCGGAACTGGTAGCCGAGGGAAAGAAGCCGCTCGGGGCGCACGCGTTGGCTGGCCAGCAGAAGCGGACCTGCCATTTCGCCGAGGAGGAGACGCAGGGCGAAGGCGGGGGCGGGGAAAATCGCAGGCCGGCGGAGGGCGGCGGCCACGATGCGGGTGAACTCGACGTTCCGCAGGGGATGTGGAGCGACGACGTTGAGCGGGCCGGAGAATCGATCGTCGGCGATGGCGGCGCGGATGATTCCAAGGGAGTCTTGCAGTTCGATCCAGGACATCCACTGCTGGCCTCTGCCGAAGCGGCCGCCCGCGCCGAACTTGAAAGGAAGAAGCATCTTCGGGAGCGCGCCGCCGTGGGCGGAGAGGATGAGGCCGAAGCGCAGGATCACGGTGCGGATGCCGCCGTGCTCGGCGCGGATGGCCTCGCCTTCCCAATCGCGGGCGAGAAGGGCGAGGAAATCCGTTCCCCAGGGGCTTGCTTCGGTCAGGACTTCGCCGCCGCGATCTCCGTAATAGCCGATGGCGGAAGCGGAGAGGAAGACACGGGGTTTGCGCTGCAACCGTAAGAGGGTGTCCACCAGGACGCGCGTGCAATCGATGCGACTGCTGCGCAGGATGGCTTTGCGCTGCGAGGTCCAGCGGCCTGCGGCGATGCTGGCTCCGCTCAGGTTGACGACCGCATCGGCGCCTTCCATGGCGGAGACGTCGGAAGTGGCGGACATGGGGTTCCAGGAGACGTCGCCTGGGGAGAGCACGCCGCCGGGACGAACCAGACGCGCCACGGTATGGCCTTCGGCGCGAAGCGCCGTGACCAGCGCCTGGCCCACGAATCCGGATGCGCCCGAGATCAAGATCTTCATCGGATAGCCCGCGCGTGCCGTTCGCCAAAACCAGCACGATCTTACCGTACCGCGCAAGAATCCTGGTGTCAAAAAAGTCGGTGTCCGGCCAACCTTTCAATTACCCATATTTTGTGAATCGACGCGCTGCGACGGTTCGGCCTCTTGGCATCACTTCAACGGCATGATCACGATCGCGTAGGGCGTTCCACCGAACATCACGAAAGGTTTGTGCGTATCGGGATTGGTCTGCCCCGACGGGAAGCCGGAGGAGTTCGCGATCTTGGCATTCATGATCATGACGTGTGGCGGAACGCGGATGAAGTCCTTTTGCCCTGGCGGCAGCGCCGTGGCAGCGACATCGGTAGCGCTCCACACCGACCCGCCTTGCAGCATATACGAGTACCCGGTCTTATCCGGGTCGGGTGCATGCCCGGACATAGCGGTGGCCATCCACTCCAGGCCGTTCTTGTCGAGGCACAAGGGGTGTCCCATGGGCGTAGCCGGATCGTGGACGATGCAGGTCCAGCCATTCCGCCCCTTTCGCAGATACTGAATTTGTCCGGTGTCGCTCATGGTAACGACGGCCGCTCCGGCGGCAATCGATGGCGGTGCGGCGGAAAGCGCCCAGACAATCTGTGACTTTGGTTTGCCCGGCGCGGCCGTGGCCTGAGCCGCAATCGCGCAGAGCAGTGCGGCACAAATGCCGGCGGCGAGATAGGATTTCATGTGCGCCTCTCTTTCTGGTATTTCGTCGAAGTCAATTCGCGGATCGTGTGCTCGTCGGAACAAAACCGGGCGGCCCTGTGGCTGGATATCGGCACCCGGGCGACGATTGGGTCGATTATCCACAAGTTTGGCTTTGATAAGGAAGCCCATTTCACCGGCGCCACGGATACGAACGCGCCAGGGCCAGCGTCCTTGCGCTTCGCGCCCCATGCACTAAGATGGTTTCGTGGGCCGAGGGGTCAAGATCGGTGCTTTCTTGAAGCGGCGCTTTGCGGCTGGGCCGGGGGCGTGCGGCGCAGCCGTATTGTGCGCCGGCCTGCTGGCGGGCGCTGCGGCGAGGCCGGTACACGCACAAGGGGGCCGCGAGATTTCAGGATTTGCGCCGGCGCGGGTGGAAGCGGAGCGGCAGCTGGAGGAAAAGTTTCGCAGGCTTCCGGAGGCGGGCCGCGCGGAAAACAATCTGCGGCATCTGACCAGCGAGCCGCACATGGCGGGGACCGAGGCGAGCCATCGCGTGGCCGAATGGTTGTGCGAGCAATATCGCAGCTACGGATTCGAGGCCGAGATTATCCGCTACAGCGCGTGGCTGCCGCAGCCGCGGGAAGTGAAGCTGGAACTCACCAAGCCTTCCAAGAGATTGCTGGCGACGCGCGAGCAGCCCATCGAAGGCGATGCGGACACCGCCGACGCGCGGGCGGCCGCGGGATTCAACGCTTACTCGCCATCGGGGGAAGTGATCGCGCCGGTGGTCTACGTGAATTACGGACTGGTGGAAGACTATCGCGTGCTGGCTTCGCTGGGAGTGAGCGTGGAGGGGAAGATTGCGATCGCGCGCTACGGCCGGAGCTATCGGGGCATCAAGGCCAAGCTCGCCGAGGAGCACAAGGCCGCGGCGCTGATTCTGTACTCCGATCCGAGTGACGACGGGTATGCGGCGGGCGATGCCTACCCGCAGGGCCCATGGCGGCCGATGAGCGGAATCCAGCGCGGCTCGGTGGCGTACACGGAGCTGTATCCCGGCGATCCCTTGACGTCGGGCGCCACCGCATCCGGCGCACAGGCGGTGGCGCCGGTGGACGCTGCGGACCTGCCGCGCATTCCGACGATGCCCATCAATGCCCAGGACGCCGAAGTAATTCTGGCGAATCTGAGGGGCGCGCACGTTCCGCGGAGCTGGCAGGGCGGGCTGCCGTTTACTTATCACGCCGGTCCGGGAGCCTCCGAAGTCCACATGAAGCTGGTGATGGATTATCAGGAGCGACCGATGTACGACGTGATCGCCACGTTGCACGGGACGCTGGATGACGAGTGGGTGATGCTGGGCAATCACCACGACGCGTGGGTGTTTGGCGCGGCCGATCCGGGCAGCGGAACGTCCGCCCTGCTGGAGACGGCGCGCGCGCTGGGAGAGTTGGTGCGCGGAGGCTGGAAACCGCGGCGGACCATCGTGATCGGGGCGTGGGACGGCGAAGAGCCCGGATTGATCGGGTCGACCGAGTGGGTGGAGGCGAACCGGGCGGAGCTGCAAGCCAAGGCGGTGGTGTACATCAACACGGACGTGGGCGTCACCGGCCGCAACTTTGTTGCGTCGGCCACGCCCTCGCTGCAGGAATGGGTGCGCGACGTGACGAAGGATGTCGAGGACCCCGCGACGGGTGGCAGCGTGTACGCTGCCTGGAGCGAATCGGCGGGGCGCGACACCCAGGAGATGCGCGGCGTGGCGCGGAGCGCGCCCCGGCCCGATGCCTCGGCCCCGGCGCCGCTGGGGGCGCTGGGAGCGGGGTCGGATTTCTGCCCGTTTTTCGATTACGCGGGGATTCCTTCGATTGACCTGGCGTTCAGCGGGGATTACGGCGTCTATCATTCGGTGTACGACGATTTTCACTGGATGAAACAGTTCGGCGATCCGGCGTTTGCCTATCACGCGGCGCTGGCGCGCGTGCTGGGCATGATGGCGCTGCGGTTTGACGAAGCGGACATTCTGCCGTTTGATTATCCGGCGTATGCGCGGGAGATCGCGCGGGCGGCGAATGAGTTGGCGGAGCGCGGCGCGCGCCAGGCGGACGCCGGCGCCAGCCTGAAGGCGGTTTCGGACGCGGCGGCAACCCTCGCAGCGTCGGCCTCACGCGCGGCGCAAGCCCTTCGCGCGGTTTCCGCCGCGCCGGTGGATGCGGCGAAGGCCGAGGAGATCAACCGCGACTTGGCGGGGGTCGAGCAGGCGCTGCTGGCGCCGGGAGGCCTGGCGGGCCGGCCGTGGTTCAAACATACGGTGTTCGCTCCGGGCAGTTACGCGGGCTACGCGGCGGAAGTGATGCCCGGGGTGAGTGAAGCGCTGGGCCGCGGCGATGGGGCGACGTTGCGCGCGGAAGCGGGCGCGCTGGCCGAGGCGCTGGCACGCGCGGCGGCGCGTTTGGACGATATCGCCCGGCTGGCGCGGGAGGCCGCGCCATCGTCGCCGGTTGTAGGCCACTAGAGCGCGTCTCATAAATGGTCTGGCAGGCGGATGGCGGGGCTCGAACCAGGAGAGATCCCTCGTTCCGCAAACCCATCCGGAACGCAAACAACGCGCTCCGCTCGCGATGACACGCACATGAATTGTTGCGCAAGCCGCGCGGAGCGGGCGGCGCTTTTCGTTCCGGGGGGTGCGCGATAGAATGGCTGGCATGCACATCCGCGTCCTGTTTTTCGGGCAACTGAAGGAGATTACCGGCGTCGCGCAGGAAGAGGCCGAACTCTCCGAAGGGGCCCGCGTCGAGGATCTGTTTGAACGCTACAGCCGGCGGTTCCCCAAGCTCGCCCCATTCCGCTCGTCCATCGCCGCATCGGTGAATCAGGAATATGCCTCGTGGCGCGCGCCGCTCGGGAGCGGCGACGAAGTCGCCTTTCTGCCGCCGGTCAGCGGAGGGCAGGCAGCGGCGTTTGCGGAGGACATCTTTCGGCTGGTGCGCGAGCCGATCCGCCCGCAGGAGATTGTGGAAGGCGCGAAAGGGCCGGAGGACGGGGCCGAGGTGGTGTTCGACGGTTTCGTGCGCAACAACTTCAAGGGCCAGAAGACGCTGTACCTGGAGTACGAGGCTTACGAGGCGATGGCCTACGCCAAGATGCGCGAGATTGGGGCGGAGATTCGCGCGAAGTTTCCCATTCACCGGCTGGCCATCGTGCACCGGCTGGGGCGGCTGGAGATCGGCGAGACCAGCGTGCTGATCGTGGTGAGCGCGCCGCATCGGGGAGCCGCGTTTGATGCCTGCCGCTACGCCATCGACACGCTGAAGCGGGCCGTGCCCATCTGGAAGAAGGAATATTTCGTGGGCGGCGCGGTGTGGGCGGAAGGCGAGAAACCCTCTCAGGAAGCCTTTTCGCGTCCGGATGAATCTACTTCGTAGATGAGCAGATCCGCGGCAGGGCCAGGTGGTCGCGAGCAACATCGACGGGTTGGCCCGGCGGGGCGACGAAGGGTTTGCTCCGGGCGCTGGGCGCGCGGAGTGGCGTTCGCGGGCGTGTTATTTGCGGCGGGGATGGGGCTGGGCGGGCCGCTGGGCGCGCAGGTGCAAGAGAGCGCGCGGCCGCTGCGGGTGCAAACGAACCTAGTCACGATTCTGGCCAGCGTGACCGATGGGAATGGCCGGCCGGTTCCCGATCTGACGCAGGGCGCGTTTGCACTGGCCGAAGAAGGCGTGCCGCAGAAGATTGAATATTTCGAAGCCCAGACCAGCCGGCCGGTGGATATTGTCTTGATGGTGGATGCGAGCCTGAGCGCGTTCAAGGACCGGAAATTCGAGGAGGAGGCCGGCGGCCATTTCATCCAGCGGGTGGTGCGCTCGGGCGATACGCTCAGCGTGTTTGAGTTTTCCGAGACAGTGACCGAGCTGGCGGGGTTTTCCGACGACGTGCCGAAGCTGGAGGCGGCGGTGCGGCGGATCGCGCCGGGCGCGGGCACGTCGATTTACGATGCGGTGGTGCTGGGCGCGCGGGCGCTCGAGCGGCGTCCGGCGGGGCGGCGGCGGGCGATCGTGCTGGTGACCGATGCGGGGGAGACGACGAGTTCGTCGCAATTCGAGGACGCGCGGCGCGCGGCGATTGCCTCGGGGGCGCTGCTGTACTCCATCGTCATCCGTCCGGTGAAGAGCGAGAGCGGGCGCAATACGGCCGGCGAGCACGCGCTGATCACGATCACGGACAGCGTGGGCGGCGCGCTGTTCATCCTGGACGAGATGAATCAACTCGAGGAGATGTTCGGGCGGATCGACCGGGAACTGCGCACGCAGTACCTGCTGGGCTACTATCCGCGCCCCGAGCCGCCGCCGGGCAGCGACCGGCACGTGCATCTGGATGTCCAGGGGAATTACACGGTGCGCTACCGCAAGGAATATTTCACGCCCGCCGCGCGGGAGTAATTCCCGGCGCGCTTGTACGGCCGGAGCGCGAGTTGCCCGGTCCCGTTTCGGAAAGGCATGGTCCAAACCGAATGAACCCATTTCTGGAAGTGGCGATTGAAGCCGCGCGCGAGGCCGGAGCGATCCTGCGGGAGGAGTTCGACCGGCCGAAGAAGATTACCTACAAGGGCGAAGTGGATCTGGTCACGGAGTCGGATCACCGTTCCGAGAAGTTGATCGTGGCGCGCTTGCGCGGGCGGTTTCCGGATCACGCGATCGTCGCCGAGGAGGGAAGCACGGGCGCGGCGGCGGGGGCGAGATATTGCTGGCACATCGATCCGCTGGACGGCACGACGAATTTCGCGCACGGCTATCCGTGTTTCGCGGTGTCCATCGGATTGGCCGAGGAGGGCCAGCCGGTAGCGGGCGTGGTGTTCAATCCGGTCAGCGACGAACTGTTTAGCGCGGTGCGGGGCGAGGGCGCGTATTTGAACGGGAAGCCGATTCACGTTTCGGCGGTGGAGAAACTGGCGCACAGCCTGGTGGCCACCGGGTTTCCCACGCATCAGCGGAAGCGCAGCGCCAACATCAATTACTACTGGGAGTTCACGCTGCGGTCGCACGGCGTGCGGCGCGACGGCTCGGCGGCGCTGGATCTCTGCTCGGTGGCCGCGGGGCGGTTCGACGGGTTCTGGGAATTCGGGCTGAATTCGTGGGACACGGGCGCGGGGATGCTGCTGGTGCAGGAAGCGGGCGGGAAAGTCACCAGCCTGGCCGGGAAGCCGTATCAACTGGGCGGGCCGGACCTTCTCGCTTCGAATGGGCGCATCCATGAGGAGATGCAGCAGATCGCCGCGCTGGTAGCCGCGTCCCCCGTGAAGCCGTAGTAGGTGCAGCAGAAAGTTGCCAGGGATCCTTCAGCGGCGGAAGAGCCGGCGTGGCAACTGGAATTTACGTCCCTCAGCGGCTAAAGCCGCATTCGTTTTGCGGCAGTTGCGGCACGGCTAAAGCCGTGCCCTGACGAAACACTGAGCGAGCTTTCGACGCGGGACGCGGGAAAGAAACCACGGGATGAACGTCAGCGAATTCGATTTCGAGTTGCCGGCCGAGCAGATTGCGCAACGTCCGCTGGAGGAGCGCGACGCGTCGCGCATGCTGCTGCTGGATCGCTCGACGGGAGCCTGGGAGGACCGGGGGTTCCGCGAGTTTCCGGACGTGCTGCGGGGCGACGAACTGATGGTGGTCAATAACGCGCGGGTGCTTCCCGCGCGGCTGTTCGGGCACCGGGCGGGGATCCACGCGGAAGAGCCCGGGCGGAGCGGGCGCACGCGGCGGGAGTTTCTGCAGGCGTCGATCGAAGTGCTGCTGGTCCGGCAAACCGGGCCGGATACGTGGGAGGCGCTGGTGCGGCCGGGGAGGAAGGTGCCGCTCGGCGAGCGGATCGTGTTCGGCGAAGGCGATCTGGAAGCGCGGGTGGAGGGGCGCGGGGAGTACGGCCTGCGCGTGCTGCGGTTCACCTCGAAGGATGGATTTCACGAAGCGCTGGGGCGGCTGGGGCACATCCCGTTGCCGCCGTACATCAAGCGCGCCGATGAGCCGGCCGACCGCGAGCGCTATCAGACCGTATTTGCGCGGCGGGGCATCGCCATCGCTGCGCCCACGGCCGGGCTGCATTTCACGGCGGGGATTGTGGCAAGGCTGCAGCGCCGGGGAATTGAAATCGCCGAACTCACGCTGGAAGTCGGGCTGGGGACGTTCGAGCCGATTCGCACCGAGAGGCTGGAGGACCACGCGATCCACACGGAGCCCTACGAGATTCCGGAAGCCACGGCGGCGGCGATCGAGAAGGCGCGGCGCGAGAAGCGTCCGGTGCTGGCCATTGGCACCACGGTGGTGCGGGCGCTGGAAGATGCGGCGGAGAAGAATGCCGGGCGGGCCGAGGCGGTGGCCGCGGGAAAGGCGGAGGCCAGCATCTTTCTGTATCCCGGGAAACCGTTTCGCGTGGTGAATCAGCTGCTCACGAATTTTCATCTGCCGTGCTCGAGTTTGTTGGCGATGGTGGCCGCATTCGCGGGGCGGGAGAATGTGTTGCGCGCCTATCGTCACGCGGTGGATTCCGGATACCGCTTCTACAGTTATGGCGATTGCATGCTGATCCGGTGAAATCGCCGGGGCCCGCGGCCCGGGCCGCGCGGCGCTAGTGGCACGGTGCAATCGGGCACGAGTTCATTTATGATGATGCCCATGGGGCGGAACGGGGACGGCGGCATGCGGTATTTAGTCCTGAGCGATATCCACGCCAACGTCACGGCGCTCGACGCGGTGCTGGGCGCGGCCGAGGGGCGCTGGCAGCAGGCGATCTGCCTGGGCGACCTGGTGGGTTATGGCCCGGATCCCAACGAGGTGATCGAGCGGGTGCGGTCGATCGGAGCCGTGACGATTCGGGGCAATCACGACAAAGCGGTCACCAGCGCCACCGATCCAGACGATTTCAATCCCATCGCACGCAGCGCGGTGGTGTGGACGCGGGCGCAGCTGCGCCCGGAAAATCGCGGCTACCTGGAACAACTTCCCAAGGGCCCGCTGCCGGCCGACAATTTCTTCATGGTCCACGGCGCGTTGCACGATGAGGATGAGTACGTCTTCACGCCGGCGCAGGCGTTCGAAGGCCTGCTGGACGCTCCGGCGAAGGTGGTGTTCTTTGGCCACACGCATATCCAGGGTGGTTTCGCGCTGCGGGGCGACGAGGTCGGCGTGCTGCACTTCAAACCCACGGGCGGAAATCCGTTTTCGACGCTGGCCATGGAGCCCAACATCGGTTACCTGCTGAATCCGGGTTCGATCGGCCAGCCGCGCGATGGCGATGCGCGCGCCGCGTTAGCCGCTGAGCCAGCGGCTTTCTTTTGGGCGTTAGCAGGGTGCGGAAACAGGCGACACCAGGCTTCAGGGGTTAAAACCCCTGAAGAGGGCAGACGGCCGGCGGCGGGGTTGAAACCCCGCCCTTCCGTCCTGCATCATTGTTCAGCATTCTCGTAGGGAAAGCGGGAGATGGATGGAACCGCAAGCCTCGGCAGACGGCGGAGAAAAGAGCCGGTTTCCCGCCGCATTTGCAGCGGGGGCGGGGGTAGTGCTGCTTCTGCTGGGCGGGCTTTGGCTGTTGACGCGCACGGCGCAGCCGGTGCGGCCGGGCAGGCAGAAACTGCCGTTCGGCGCGGCCGAGCAGGCCTACGCGGGACAGATTCATTTTCAGAGCGGGGAAATGTCGCACGCCACGAACTTCCTGAACCAGGAATTCATCTACGTGGAAGGGGGCATCTCCAACGACGGGGCGCGGGCGGTGCGGGGGCTCGAGGTTACGTTTGAATTTCGCGATGCGCTCGAGCAGGTGATTTTGCGCCACACCGAACGCCTGATCGAACCGGGCAGCGAAACGCTGGCGGGCGGGAAGCAGCGGAATTTCCGGGTGACGTTCGAGCATATTCCTTCGGCGTGGACGCAGCAGTATCCTGCGATTCACGTCACCGGGCTGGTTTTGGAGTAGATGGGCGGGAACTGTTTCTAAACGGGCAGACCGTGTCTATGAACGATTGGGCCGAACTGGGCCGGGCCTTGGACGCGCTGGTGGCGTGCGGCCAGGCGGAAGTGCGCGAGGACGGGGAATGGCTGGCGGAGCTGGCGACGCTGCATTGCGAGTTGCGCAGCCTGGATAAGAATCCGCTGGTCCACCTGTGGTCCGGCGAGCGGAACTTGACGCGGCGGATCGTGCGCGTTCGGGAACAATCCGCAGAGCGCATTGTGCTGGAAGTGCACCGCTTCGGGCGGACCAAACCCAGCCGGTTGGAATTCCTTCGCACCGACGCCCGGCGTTCCGCCGGGCGCATTACCCGGGAACAATTTCGCGCGCGCTTCGGGCGCATGCTGGCCGAGCGTTTTCCTGACGCGGTGGTGGAATCGCTGACGGCGGCGCCCGACTTGGAACATTCGTTCTCCGGCCTGTACGTGCGCGGGCGGATGCGCGAGGGAGGGCGGGCGTGGGCGGTGCTGGCGGTCTCGCCGGGCGAGGCCAGCGCGGCCGTCGACGGGATGTTGACGTTCGGGATTTTGTGGCTGGATTGGATGCGCCAGCACGCGGAACGGCAGGCCATCGAAGGCGTGCGGCTGTTTGTTCCCGAGGGAAGCAGCGGGCGGTTGCGGGAGCGCGCGGGAGCACTCTCTTCGGCCGGGCGTGCGGAAATCTTCGAGTTTTGCGAAGCGGAGGACCGGATCGAGCGCAGGGACCCGGCTGATGGGGGGAATCTCGACAGTTGGCTGCTGCCGCGGCGCGAAGCGGAATCGGCGCTGCGCGAGGCGCGCGAGGCGGCGGCGCGGATGGAATGCCTGGCGCCGAAATTGACGGCCGCGGGCAGCCCGGTGCGCGTGGCGCCGGCGCCCGGCGCGAAGGAAGTGATTTGTTCGTATCGCGGGCTGGAGTTCGCGCGCTGGTCGAGCGACGGAATGCGCTTTGGCCTGGGGGACGCGAAGGAAAATCTCAGCGCCGGGAATGAAGGCGCGCTGGAACGGCTGCTGGGCCAGATGGAATTGCATCGCCATTCGCTCAGCAGCGAAACGAACCATGCGCTGTATCGCGCGGCGCCCGAGCGGTGGCTGGAGACGATGGTGCTGGAGGATCCCGCGAGGCTCGATGCCCAGCTCGATCCGCGCTATCTGTATTCGCAGGTTCCGGCGGTGGCTGCGGGAGACCGCGGGGTGCTGGATCTGCTGGGCGTGACGCGGCGCGGGCGGCTGGTGGTGATCGAGTTGAAGGCTTCCGAAGACATCCAGATGCCGATGCAGGCGGTGGACTATTGGCTGCGCGTGCGGCGGCATCAGCGCGCGGGAGATTTCGAGCGCTCCGGTTATTTTGTCGGGATGGAGATCGATCCGAAGCCTCCGCTGATCTGGCTGGTGGCGCCAGCGTTGCGGTTTCATTCCGCGCTGGAGACCCTGCTGCCGTATTTGGCGCCGGATATTCAGGTGACGCGAGTGGGCTTGAACGAAACGTGGCGGCGGGGATTGAAGGTGATGTTCCGCAAGTAAACAGGTGTGGTGCCTGGGCCTGGCCGACGCCTATTTCCACCCGGTTCCACTACGATTGACGGCTGTGCGCAATTTTGCTATGTTTCGACTCGGTATTTCCTCGAGGTGCAAGCTTTGAAGCGTCGAACAGCATCAACCACACGTTCTGCCCGCGGCAGTCGTAAGTCCGTGACTAAGAAGGGGTTAGTGTCTGCCGGGAAGCCCCGGTTGGTGGTCCCCGATCCGGACGCGCCCGCCAAGCAGCAACAACTGAAACTGTATGAGGAGGCCTTGAAGCAGTTTCAGGAGCAGAAATATCATCGCGCCAAGCAGGTGCTGGAGCGCGTGACCGAAGGGCCCAGCAAGGAACTGAGCGAGCGGGCGCGGATGCACCTGCGCATCTGCGAGCAGCGGATTTCGCGTCCTCCCGCGGTGCCCTTGAAGTCGGCGGAGGACTATTACACGCAAGGCGTGGCGCTGATGAATCTGGGGCGCTGGGATGAAGCGCGGGAGTATCTGGACCGCGCGCACAAGGCCGCGCCGAAGGCGGACCACATCGTGTACGCCATCGCTGCGCTGGATTGCCTGACCGGGGAAGCCGACGCGGCCATGGCCAACCTCAAGATCGCCATCCAGCTGCGTCCGGAAAACCGCTATCACGCGCGCAACGACGAGGACTTCTCGTTTTTGCAGGAAGACCCGCGTTTCACCGAACTGCTCTATCCCGAGCGCGACGGTTCGGCCGGCTGACGCCGGGATTCCCATGAAAAATGATTCGGCACATCGCTCGCGGTCCGTGCGCGTGGTGGCCCTGGGCGGCGGCACGGGCCTTTCGGCTGTGCTGCGGGGCCTGAAGCAGCACATCGCGGAGCACGGGGAGCGGGGAGTCCGGCAGCCGATCGGGGATTTGACGGCCGTGGTTACGGTGACCGACGACGGTGGGAGTTCGGGGCGGCTGCGGCGGGAATACCGCGTGCTGCCGCCGGGCGACATTCGCAACTGCATGGTGGCGCTGTCGCAGGACGAGCACCTGCTCGGGAAACTCTTCCAATACCGCTTCCCCGTGGGCCGGGGGCTGGCGGGCCACAGCTTTGGCAATCTCTTCCTGACGGCACTCACCAACATTACGGGGGATTTTCCGAAGGCCGTGCAGGTGTCGGCGCAGGTGCTGGCGATTCGGGGGCGGATTTTTCCTTCGACGGCGGAGAATGTGACGCTGGAGGCGGAGCTGGAGGATGGGACGGTGGTGGCGGGCGAGACGAATATTTCGCGCTCGCGGAAGCGGATCGCGCGGGTGCGTCTGGTGCCGCGGCGCGTCCAGCCGCTGCCGGAGGTGCTGGACGCGCTGCGGAAAGCCGACCTGATTTTGGTGGGGCCGGGTTCGCTGTATACGAGCATTTTGCCGAACCTGCTGGTGGGAGAGATGGTGGAGACGATCGCGCGTTCGCGCGCCACGCGCGTCTACATCGCCAACCTGATGACGCAGCCGGGAGAAACGCAGCATTATTCGGTGGCCGACCATGTGCGCGCCATTTACGAGCACACGCGCCCGGGGCTGTTCGATTGCGTGGTGATCAATCGCACGCCCGTTTCTCCGCTGCGCCGGTATCGGGCGCAGGGGGCCGAGCCGGTCAATCCGTCGTTTGACGAACTGGATCGCATGGGGCTTCGCTATGTGGCGGCGAATGTATTGGAGCAGGATGGCGTGGTGCGGCACGACCGGTCGCGTCTGACGAGACTTCTGCTGGACAAATTTGTGCGGCCGCGCGGGCGGCGATAGGGCGCATCGAAAGATCTTGAGGAAGCCGAATCAGGGAACTTCCGCGGTTCAGAAGTGTGCGGACGAAATGAATATGCGCGCCTCAGGGGGTAAAATCCCTGATGATGAGATGTGCGTAATGTCGGAGCTGAAGCTCCGACCCCCTAAAGAGTTCCTTTTTGGCCTCGCTGGGCGGGATGCAGGCTAATCGACGGCGGCGGCGCTGGGTGCGGTGTAACCTTCGCGGGCAATTACCACGACCTTTTTCTTCTTCCCCTTCTTGTTGACGAGCTCCATAGGATTCCCGTCGTCGTCGACGACCTGCACGGTCAGCTTGTGGTATCTGCCATCGGGGGGGCTGGACGGAGAAAATCCGACCGAGTACTGGTTGCGGAGAAAGGCCGCCACGGTGCTGGAGATTCCGTTCATTTCGCCCTGGAAGCGAGGGAACCAGGCG
>JAIQGD010000148.1 GCA_020072765.1 Terriglobia bacterium | reverse complement strand
TAGACGAAGAACAAAATCAAAGCGGAGGATTGCAATGGAACCAGACGTAGCGTTCATCGAGAAGTTTTTGGCGCGGGAGGAATCGGACGCACTGCTGGACCGCATTCGTTCCGAGTCGGAGTTCAAACAGAACCAGATCAACCTGTACGGCTGGAAGAACGTGCCGAGGCTTGAAGCTTGGTATGGCTCTTGGGACTACCCCTACTCGAAGGGAGTTGCGCTAAAAGCAGCGCCAATGCCTGACTACCTGCAAGTGGTGATTGACCGGATAGCAGCTGCGGGATTCGGGGCGTTCAATGCTGTGTTGATTAACCGCTATCGCGACGGTCGCGACTACATCTCGCCTCACAGCGACGACAACTACGGAGACGCGGAACCTACCATCCCCAGCCTGACGCTCGGGGCGGCGCGACCGTGCAGGCTGGCAAAGATGATCACCGGGTCGAAGCTGGACAAATCGACGACTGTCGAATTTGTGCCGGGACACGGCGATTTGGTGGTGATGCGCGGTCGAACAAACGCCGACTGGCAGCACTGGGTGCCCAAGACCGCGAAACCAGTAGGGGAGCGGATCAACCTCACGTTTCGTAACAAAAGCGTGCCAGAGACCTGAGATGGAAAACAGCAGAGCAGCAAAATCTTGAAGGAGAGAAAAAGATGATCGAGACACGAACAAGAGGTCAGCATTTCTTACACCTCGCTGAAGCCCGCGAGTTCGTTCGCTCGTTGGGGCTGAAATCTCAAATTGAGTGGCGGGCATATTGTGCCTCGGGAAAACGACCCAGCAACATTCCCGCAAGCCCTCATTCGTATTACGGCAATGAGTGGGTCGGCTATGGCGACTGGCTCGGAACTGAAAAACTCGGGAACAGAACTCGTCAGTTCCTTCCTTTCTATGAAGCCCGCGATCTTGTTCGCTCGCTGGGGTTGAAGTCGCACAAGGACTGGATAGCTTACTGCCATTCTGGGACGAAGCCGACAGGCATTCCGATTGAGCCACACCGCGTGTACAAGGAATGGGTTGGATACGGCGATTGGCTCGGAACAGGGAAGCTGGGCAGAAATCGAAAGTTCTTAGCCTTCAAACAAGCTCGCGAATTTGCTCGCTCACTTCGGCTGAAGTCAAGACGAGAATGGGGAGCGTTCTGCCGTTCCGGCAAGAAGCCTGAGGACGTTCCGGCACTGCCTAACAGCATATACAAAGAATGGGCAAGCTACGGCGACTGGCTCGGAACGGGCAACGTGTCCTTTCAAGAGCGTAGTCGCAACTTTCGCACCTTCAGGGCAGCGCGTGCGTTCGCTCGTGCTCCCCACAACAGCCCTACCGAGCCTACAAAACGCAATGGAAGGGTTACGGCGATTTTCTTGGAAACGGAAATCTCTCGAAGCGAGATCGCGAGTTTCTTCCCTTCAACGAAGCCCGGCAATTTGTGCGTGCGCTGGGGTTTAAGTCCACGAAGGAGTGGGAAGCTTATGCTGCCTCGGAAGAAAGACCGCAAAACATTCCGATGGCTCCGCAGAATGTCTATAGGCGAGAGTGGTCTGGCTACGCAGATTGGATCGGCACCTTGGGATTCGGAAACGTATGGACGCCTGGTGCAATTGAAGCTTACCTGAAGAGCATAGCGCGTGAAATTCCGAACATGCGCGATGCCTCACTGGTGAAGCTCATCAAGCAGGCAGGACTTGATGCTCCACTGGCGCAGCTATTGGACGCTCCGTCCATGCAACGGGTAATCGAAGCTCTGCGGAATGACCCCGATGAGATTCAAGCCCGGCTGCGGGCGCGGCGGGACAGGGCGTTCGATGAAATCATTCGTGCTCCCGAACCGCGCATAGCCGAGGACGAAGATTTCGAACACGATGAAATAGAGGTTGATGCAAACAACGTACATATTGCTGACCGTCTTGCCAAAGTAGTTCCGCCAGAATTCCGTGAGCACTTGATTCAAGAAAAGGTGACCGGGCTGCTCGTGAAGTACATCAATGGCAATCAGGAGGAAATTCGCAGAATCTTAAGCCAAAGCGGAGACAAGTTCTATCGGGAGATTAAGGGGCGCTTCCAATCAGAGATACGAGGTGTCCCCGACATCGACGCGTCAAGTTGGAAGCTCCGTGACAAGAAGACGGGAGAGAAGACTGAGCCGAATCTGATGCAGCGCTACATTGCCGCGAAAATCAAACGCAATCGGAGTTGGTGCAATTGGTCGAAAACAGGAGCGGGCAAGACTGGATCAGCCGGGCTTGCCTCGTATGTCATCAAGTCGCGGCTAACGGTGGTGCTGTGCCCAAATCCGACGGTTGATCAGTGGGTAGAAGAACTGACGTTGACGTTCCACAATTGTCGAGCAGTCAAGAGCACATCTGAGGTGAAACGCGGCAAAGGTTCTTTCTTGGTGTTGAACTACGAGAAATTCCAACGGGACAAGACGTCAGATGCGCTGGTTGATGGGATCGTCGCGCTTCGTCCTGATCTGGTGGTGCTTGATGAAGTGCAATTAGTCAAACACCGCGAAAAGGGACGTTCTAGCATTCGACGGGGTGCCATTGAAGCCATGCTGGCTCGGCTCCCCAAGTCTCGCGTGCTTGGCATGACGGCAACTCCAGTGATCAACGAACTGCGAGAAGGGGTTTCGCTGCTAGAGGTTGTCACGAGAAAACGACATGATTTAAGAACGCGGCGAAGAGGCGACGGAGCAGTAATGGACGCGCTAAACCTGCATTTCGCCTTCATGCAGAACGGACTCCGATATTCGCCCCAGTACAAGCAAGCCCTTTCGATCAAGGTGCAAGCAGTGAACGATGATAGTTTGCTGCCATTGCTCCAAACGGTGGCGACAAGCACACCGGACGTCCTTTCAATTGAGCGGACGCTGCTGCCAGTTAAGCTAGATGCAGTTCGGGAGAGCATCACACCCGGCACTGTAATCTATCTGGAATATGTGGAAGGCTTGGTTCCCGTGGTGCGTCGTTTCGTGGAATCGCTGGGTTTGAACGTTGGCGAATATATCGGAGGCACAACAAGCTTAGAACGTCAAAATTTCAAGAACCAGTTCCTTTCGGGCGAAGTAGACGTCTTGATCGGCTCACGCGCCATTGGTCTGGGTGTGGACGGGTTGCAGAGGCGCTGCAATAAACTCATCATCTTGTCTCTGCCATGGACTCACGCGGCATTCGAACAGGTCATTGGCAGAATGTACAGGCAAGGCTCCACGTTCGCCGAAGTGGAAGTCCTCATTCCTCAAGTGGTCGTCAGTCTGAGGGGCGAACGTTGGTCGTGGGACGAAGCTCGCTATTCCGTCATCGAGCACAAGAAAACGCTGTCAGACGCCGCTGCCGATGGATACGTACCTACCGCCGAAAACGTGTCGCGCAACGAATTCGCGACGAAGGCAATGGATGCTCTCAAGCTCATGGTTAGT
>JAIQGD010000102.1 GCA_020072765.1 Terriglobia bacterium | reverse complement strand
GTAGCGGCCGGTCCGACGAAGCCGGACCGGGCACTCCTTCTTCTTGCCATTCGTAGCCCAGTCGCGTCGCCAACACCCTTGGCTAAGAACACTTCGGCGTGGGCGAACCCCGCCAGTCCGCTCTGTTCACCTAAAGGCCGAGAAACTGGAGAATCGAAGGAGCGGCTTCGGAAGCATCGCTGCGTTGCAACTGCTCTCTCGGGTAATGCACTGTTTGCGTGTTGCTTGGTAGGCACGACTTCTAGCGGTGGGTTAGCGGTATCACGACTTGGCTGATTCTCAGAAGTTTCACCCGCGCTTGAGTGAGCAGCTCGCGATTCGTCGGAGAGCCGCAAACATCAGAATGTGCCCTGTTTGCTGGTGTGGGCGTGTGTTCAACGTTTAAATCGCGGATTTGCCGAACAGCAATAACGGGCAGGCTGATGACTGCGTTATCCTCGGGATTTTTTGTAGCCTGTTGCTTGGTCTCAAGAGCAGAAGCGTACTTTTCCCAATTGACCGACATCCCGCCGCCGTGCTCTTTGAATACTCCAGGATGCAGTTCTCCATTCGAAAAGTGCACTCGATGTGCACGCATGAAGACAGAATCGGCATCGGGCATTGCCTCGATGGGCCAATCTAGTTCGTCAGCCAACCTGCAATCCCCGAATCGATTTTTTGAGGGTCCAGACTACCCCTAATCTTTTGAAGCCCGTAATTGTCTCCGTAGAATGTGGCCATCTCATTGGGATCGGCCGGTATATTCACCAGCAGTTCCCAAGACGGCTGCCTCCAGTGAAGATCGATGCTTCCATCAGGCCCAGGGCCAATTCTTGGGATAGGCGACGGAAGACCACACGATTCCCAACCGCGCCCTATATGTTTGATCAGAAATACAACAGCGCGATTAAAGGTCTCCTCTGAATAAGCTCGGCTACCTTCGCCGTCCCAATCATCTTGCAACTTAAGGATTCCCTTTGCCCGCTCGATTTCCGCGTCAAGTCCTTGGCCGATATCCACTTTTGGAGCAATACGGTCGTCGTTGGGACTTTCAGGGTGAGGCTCTGTCCAACTCACAGAAGGTTCCTTCGCCCCAGTCCACGGCTTGGGTTCGTCAGCCCGTGTCTCCCAATCCAGATCCACCTGTGCTGTCGGCATGATCCCCTTTATTCCTAGAAGGATTCCTTGGGATTCAAGATAACGACACCTGAATCCTTCATGGCATCCCTCAACGACTCTTCTTTCTTCAGCGCGCGATCAATGAGCGCTTTCAAGCTCCTGATATCGTTGCTGTCGAGCGCAAAATATTGATCTTGATAATTCTTGTGGTTATCGCGCTGCATTATTTTCAACATGTGGATAATCACTGCTGCCCCCGGCTTTTCGGAGACATTTTGATGAAAAATTGGCCGAAGGTCAGTCAGGATTCGCGCGCCGACAAAAATGCGCTCATGCTGCGTTAGGATATAGCCAGCCTTAGCAGCCGTCCCCACTATATTCTCAAGCGATAATGCAGCTACGAGGAAATTCCGCAGCTTCGTCCACTGAGCATCTAGGTCGCCCGAAAACACTTCCGCTCTTTTCAGGGCGACAAAAACTTCCTGATCTACGAATGTCTCTAATGGGGCGTTTTGCGCCTCGCATGTGAGATAGAGACTTCGCAATATCCTGACGATTCCCGCAACTAAGTCCCCAGGTAGTTGCAAGCGATCTGCCACAGCGCGGGCAAGATCAAAGACATTAAACTGCGGCTCAGCTTTGGCAAGAGCGTCAAGAAATCCTTTAATCTGTTCGTCTGGCAATCCCAAGAACTGCTTGATGTAGGCAACTTGTTCCGCTGGAACCGTGAGGGCCATCGCCATACAATCGTAGCGGCTAGACAGACGTTGCGTCAAGGGGCAAGTAACATACGTATTCTATTGGGGTTGCGATATTCCGCCGACCCGCCCATCGGAGTTACCGACACGATCCGTCAATTCGTCCTCCAAACGGAAGGCGTCTTGATTTCTGACAAGCAGCAACTCCTCTCCTCTGCTTCCTCCATTTCCTGTACCTCCTCTGCCTCCCCGGCCAAATGTTTACGCGCACTCACGGTTGCATTTTGGGCGGCGTCGTGCCAACTTGGGGCGAGGAGATATGACCTCGACAATTAACCACCCATACATAGGCATGCCAAGCCGACATCAAACCTCAGCAAAAAAGGACGCCATCATGACACGCATATCGAACAAGTATCCGGCGCTGCGACGCGCCCAGGAGTGGCTGGCCGCCCACGGAGATCCACTCCCCGAACCCGGCACGCAACCCAAACCTGCCAAGGACAAGTCACGGGCCGCCAAGTCCCGGTCCGGACCACGAACCGGGATCGCGGTGCGCGACTCGCGCGCGATACCGGGACACCAGCCACTCGCCACCAGCCACTCGCCACTGGACCTTTCCCGCCACGAGCGCCGCTGCTCCATCTGCCAGCACCCCGAGCGCGACGCCATCGAGGAAGCTTTCCTTCACTGGCGCTCGGTCACCCGCATCACCAACGAATTCAGCCTCCCCGACCGCAACACCGTCTACCGCCACGCCCATGCCTTCGGCCTTTTCCCGCGCCGCAGCCGCAATCTCCGCTTCGCCCTGGAACAGATCATCGAGGATGCCGAGCACGTCCGTCCCACGGCCGAAGGGGTCGTCAGCGCCGTGCGCGCCTATACGCACCTCACCGACGCCGGCGAATGGGTCGAGCCGCCCTCGCACGTCATCGTGTCGTCCGGCACGCGCCTGGCGGAACGCGCCCCGGCCTATGCGCGCCGCGTCTCCGGCCGCCGCGCCAAGGCGTTGGCTCCGGCCCCTCACGAATCGCCAATCACCAGTCACGAATCACGCGTTCTAACCGCAACACACCCGGAAACAGAAAATGACGCAACTCGTTGAAAACACGGCACCGCGACCCGGTCTAATCGCAGCACATTCCGGGGTCGCTCCCCGCGCGTTTTCGCCCGCCTCGCGCGCCCGGATCGGCGGCGAAAGCTGCTCGCGGAGCGGGCCGGAACAGGGTAAAATTGCGCGCTTCCCATTCCTGGCCGTAAAGGAGCCCTCCGCATGAGCGCGGCATCGCCAGCAGGACCCTCGGTTTCCACCGTCAACGCCGTGAAGGAAAAGGCGCGGCGGCTGAGCATTCTTTCCATCATGTCCACGACCGCCGCCGGCTCGGGCCATCCGACCTCGTGCATGTCGGCCGCGGAACTGGTGGCCGGCGCGTTTTTCTACGCCATGAAATTCAATCCGCGCAATCCCAACTCTCCCGATTCCGACCGCTTCGTGCTGTCCAAGGGCCACGCCGCGCCGCTGCTCTACGCGGCGTTCGCCGAAGCGGGCGTGTTTCCCGAATCGCGCGTGATGACGCTGCGGCAATTTTCCAGCGAACTCGAGGGCCATCCCACGCCGCGCATCCCGGGCGTCGATGCCGCCACCGGCTCGCTGGGCCAGGGATTATCCGTGGGCGCGGGGCTGGCCATCGGCGCGCGGCTCGATTCCAGCGCCTCGCGCGTCTACGTGCTGATGGGCGACGGCGAAATGGCCGAGGGGCAGGTGTGGGAAGCGGCGGCGTTCGCCGGGCACTACAAGCTCGATAACCTGACCGTGCTGGCGGACGTCAACGCGCTCGGCCAGAGCGAAGCCACCATGTACCAGCACGACATGGAAACCTACCGCCGCAAGTTCGAATCCGAAGGATGGGCCACCGAAGTGATCGACGGCCACGACGTGGCCGCCGTGCTGGCCGCGCTCGATCGCGCCAAGGCCACCAAGGACCGCCCGCAGGCCATTCTCGCGCGCACCGTCAAGGGCCACGGCGTCAGTTTTCTCGCGGGCAAAGCCAACTGGCACGGCAAGCCCGTGCCCAAGGATCAGCTCGCCGCGGCGTTGCAGGAAATCGGCGGCGCGCCGGTCGAGGTTCCCCCCGATCCCGGAAAATCCTTCGAGCGGACTTCCCTGCCGCAGCCTCCCGACTTTCCCGCGCCCGCCGCGCTCGATTACGACCCGGCGAAACCGGTGGCGACGCGCGAAGCCTACGGCCAGGCGCTCAAGCGGCTCGGCGCGGTGAATCCCGAAATCGTGGCGATTTCCGGCGACGTGAAGAACTCCACCTTCTCCGAGGTGTTCGGCGACGCGTTTCCCGGCCGCTTCTTCCAGGGCTACATCGCGGAACAAAACCTGGTGAGCGCGGGCGTGGGACTGGCGGCACGCGGCAAGGTGCCCTTCCTCGATTCGTTCGCCTGCTTTCTGACGCGCGCCTACGATAGCGTGCGCATGGCGGCGGTCAGCCGCAGCAATATCAATTTGTGCGGCTCGCACTGCGGCGTCTCGATCGGCGAAGACGGCCCCTCGCAGATGGCCCTGGAGGATCTGGCCATGTTCCGCGCCGTCCACGGCTCGGCCGTGTTCTATCCCAGCGACGCCATCTCCGCCGAACGCCTCACGGAAACCATGGCGCGGCGCAGCGGCATCAACTACCTGCGCACGTCGCGGCCGAAGACACCCATCCTCTACACCAACGCGGATACGTTTCCCGTGCCCGGATTCAAGGTGCTGCGCCAGAGCGCGCAGGACCGCGTGACCGTCATCGGCGCGGGCATCACGCTGCATGAAGCGCTCAAGGCCGCCGCGGAATTAAAGGCCGCGGGCACGGCCATTCGCGTGATCGACCTGTACTGCGTGAAGCCGCTGGATGGCGCGGCGCTGGCGGCGCAGATCGGCGCGACCGGCGGGCGCCTGGTTACCGTCGAGGACCACTGGCCGGAGGGCGGCCTGGGCGAAGCGGTGATCTCCGCGCTGGCCCAAGCCGGCGCGGCCCCGTCGAAATTCCGCCTGCTGGCCGTCACCGGCATGCCGCACTCCGGTAAGCCGGACGAGCTTGTGGACGCGTTCGGCATCTCCGCGCGGCACATCGTCGCGGCCGTGCGCGCCATCGCCTAGGCGCCCGCGACGGAACGCGGCAGGATTTTGATTTACCGCGCCGGCGAGGCCCCCGCGGGGCCTCGCCGGCGGTAGGGGTCGAAATCTCCTGTCCGGAGGGCAGGAAAAATGGCGATCCGCATTCAAGTGAGCCGCGCGCTCACGCTGTTTTTGCGGCAATTGCTGTTGCCGGTGTCGGTGTTCGCCGGATTCAACGTTTTGTGTGTGCTCGTGTACATGCGGCTGGAAAGGCTGCGCTGGCCCGATGCCCTGTTCTGGATCACCCACCCGCACTCCATCGATTACACCCGCGTGCACGAGTCCACGAAATTGTTTTCGCTGTTCGTCTACCTGGGCGTGTTCGCCTTTCAGATCTGGATTGCCGAGCGGGTGCTGGCGACGATTTTTCGACGGCAAGGCAAGGAGGCGTGGAAATCGATGCTCAATGACGTCACGATCGACAAACTCGAAGGGCACTTCATCATCTGCGGGTATGGCCAGGTGGGCCGCACGGCGATCGATCAGTTGCAGCGCATCAAGATTCCGTTCGTTCTGATCGAAACCAATGAAGGGCTGTATCGCGAACTCTTGAAGGACGGAATGCTGGTGATCCACGGGGATGCCAAACGGCACGACGTTTTGCTCACCGCGGGAATCAAGCGGGCCATCGGGATCGGCGTGCTGATCGACAACGATGCCGATAATTTGTACATCACGGTGACGGCCAGGGCGCTCAATCCCAGCTTGAAAATCATTACGCGCGCGGGCCAGCAACGCTATGCCAGCGCCATCCGCAACTCGGGCGCGGACGAGGTGATTATTCCGGAGTACGAAGGCGGCTTGATGACCGGACGCATGATCGAGAAATACTATCCGGCCTCCCGCACACTGGATTAGGCCCGCGCCGCGACCCGATCGGCGCGCTGCACCACGTCGCCCGCGAGTGTGCTATGTTGTCGGGGGGCGGTGCGGCGGCGCATCAGCCGCATTTTACAAACTTAATTCTGAAGGATTCATCGAATGGCGGAAAAGATGGTGCTGGTGGGAATCCTGCCCGAGATGGTGGCGATTGACTCGGGCGAACAAGTGACCTGGTATTCCAACGCGGGGAACATCAAGATCGAATTCGATCCCCAGCGCTGCCCGTTTTCCTCCAACGTCCTGCAAGCGCCTCCCGGCGTGCGCCTGTCCAGCGGCGCGGTGCGCCCCGGCCTCACGCCCGGCTCCTACAAGTACCGCCTCTCCATCAACGACCAGATGGTCACCCACGGCGAAGTGCTGATCCGCGGCAAATAGACGCAGGCAGGAATCTTTCGCCGGCTAATCGCCGGCGGCCGCCGCCTGGCTATGGACCGGGCGCTCGGCGACGGAATCCGCCAGAATGCGGCGGGCCGCCGCCAGCATCGAAGCGGGCACCGTGCGCTCGTGGACCACGGCCAGCTCGGCGGTCTTGCGCGGAAAATCCTGCCGGCGATCCAGCCACAGTCCAAACTCTTCCAGAAAATCTCCGGCGAGGTTCGGGTCATCGGTGCGCTCGACGGCCCAGAAGCGCAGCCGGTCTTCGTTCTTTTGCAGGATCTGCAGGGATTCTTCCAGCTTCTTCATGGCCGCGTTGAACGACGAAGCCAGGAAGTAGATGGGGAGCGTCCAGCCATCGCGGCCGCCGGCGGCAAACGCAGCCTGGACGCGCACATTGTATTTGCCGTTCTGATTGCGCTCGACGCCGCAGATGTAGTTGTTGGTGTTGGCGGCGAACTTCGCGGGCGCGGCGCTGCCCCGCCGGGCGGACATCACGCCGGGCTTGGTCGCCTGGGACGCCGGGGCGATCGCCCTTGCCGTTGCGCCGAAGATTCCTAGATGGTTGGCCCGAGACCGCTTCGTTGGCATCGCAATTCTCCTCAGGAAGGGGCTGTTCATCTTGCCGAGGCTCGTGGGGCTGGGAAGGCGCCCTCCGGCCGGTTACGCCCCGCTGGCTTCGGGGCTGTTTCTGCGGTGGAGGCTATTCTAGCGAAGCGGGAGTTTTGGGGCAAGCGAGGAATAGGAAACTGCAAGTACTTATATTTCAATCAGTTGCACTGATTTCCGGAAGATTTCAAAGCCGGCCTGGGCGCAGCAAGCAGCGCCCTTACAGCGGATTACAAGCTGCGAACTATTGGCAGTTGTTTGCCGGGCGCAACGCTAGCGGGCCGACTAGCTGGATTTCGTGAGGCGGTTGACGACCTCGGTGTTGATCGAAAGCTTGCCCTCTTTCTTCAGACGGTCGACCAGGGCGGTGCGGAAGGCGGCGAAGGCGGCTTCCTGCTTGGTGCGCAGGAGCTGCTGTTCGATGGCGTCCTTCTGCTTGGGGAAATCGGCGGGATCGGCGGCCTGGCGGGCGACGACTCGAAAGACGACCCAGTTGCCGGCAATCAGCGTGGGCGCGCTCGCCTGTCCCACGGCAAGACGGAAGGCGGAGGCGATCTGCTTTCCGGTGCCCAGGTCGGGCACGGCACCGCCGCGGGCGAACGACTCGGAGGTCTTGGATGTCAGATCGAGGGCCTTGGCGGCTTTGCCGAGATCCTCGCCGGCCTGCGCACGCTTGGCGAGATCTTCGGCGCGCGTGCGGGCCAGCTCGACGGATTTTTCGCGCTGGTAATCGGCCAGGACACGGTCATGCACCTCGGCGAAAGTGGCTTGATGAGCGGGCAGGATATCCTTCACGGCGAGAAGGGCGAAGCCGGCGTCCACCTGGACGGGCTGGCTCAACTCACCGGGGCGGAGCTGAAACAGAGTCTGATGCAAATCGGAGGAAGCGCCGAGCTGTCCGGCGGGCTCGGTGATGGCCGCCGGGGACGTCTCGCCCAGCTCGAGATGGAATTTTTTCGCCAGATCGTCGAGCGACTGCCGGTTGGACTGGCGGATGGCGGAGGCCATCTGCTCGGAAAGGTTATTGACCTGGTTGCTGACATTCTGATCGAGCGCCACCTGCAGGATGGAGTCGCGAACTTCCTCGAAGCTGCGGATATGAGCGGTTTCGCGTTCCAGGACCTTGATGATGTGGAAGCCATACTGGGTTTTCACGAGGTCGGAAACGGCGCCGCTGGGCATGCTGAACGCAGCCTGCTGAAATTCGGGCACGGTCTGGCCTTCGACGATCCAGCCCAGGTCGCCGCCCTTGGGCTTGGTGCCGTCATCCTCGGAATATTTTTTGGCGAGTTCCTCGAAATTGGAGCCGTGCCGGGCCTGTTTGAGAACGTCTTCGGCCTTCTTGCGGATTTCGGCGACTTCGGCGTCGGTTTTGCCGACGGTCTTGAAGAGAATGTGCTCGGGATGGACGCGGTTTTCGACCTTGTACTCGTCGCGGTGGGCGGCGTAGTAGGCGCGGAGGGCGTCGTCGCCGACCTGCGTGGCGGCGCGCAATCGCGCGACATCGAGCAGGGCATAGCGGGCGGAGCGCTTCTCGGGAATGGAGTAGTGCGCGGAATTTTTCGCAAACCAAGCCGAAAGTTCGTCCTCGCTGGGATGGATGGAAGCGGCCAGATCGGCGGGCTTGATCAGGGCGTATTCGATTTTGACCTGCTCATTGCGCCAGCGGAACTCCTGCTCGATGTCCGCGGGCGTGACCGCCAGGCCGTCGGTGACCAGGTCGCGGAACTTCACTTCGATCATGGAGTCGCGCAGACGCTTTTCGAAATCCTCGACGGTCATTCCCAGCTGCGTCTCGACCTCGGTGGTGTAGCGATCGCGGAGCCAGGTATTTCCCGACCACGCCGCCGGCACGATTTCCTTGATACGTTCGGATTCCTCTTCCGGAGTAACGCTGATGCCCAGGCGGCCGGCCTCGTAGATCAGCGCGCGCTGAAAAATCAAGTCTTCGAGAATCTGGCGAGAGTACACCCCTCGCATCATCTCGGCGATGGGCTGATTGCGCGTGGCGCGGTCGAATTCCTGCTGAAATTCGGTGACGGTGAGGTTCTGTCCGCCGATGGAGACGATCGTGTCGGGGCTGTCTCCGGCGCCCGGGCCGCTCATCAAGCCGGGCACGAGCGTGACCACCATGCTGATGATGATCGCACCTAGAATGACAGCCATGGTGATCTTGATCCACCGATTGCGGTTCAGGTCCCGTTGCTGAATGCTTTTCAACATAGCGATGTCTGTGTGGCCCTTCTTAATTTGGAATTGTTTAATTATAGAGGACTAGCCGCCATATTCCCAAGGCGAATCGGGGACCGTCAAGGGCTCGACCTGGGCGGCCCATTCGGCCTCGACGACCTCGAGGAGGACGATGGCATGGTCGCCGGGTTCCGGGATCAGGCTTACGACCTTGCATTCCACGTAGGCGCGCAGGTTCTTCAGAATGGGCGCGGAGGTTTTGCCCTCGAAAAAAGGCTCGTCGCGCAGCGGGGCGTCCTGCGGCTTCACCGGCGAGAAGAATTTCTGGGCAATATGTTCCTGGCCTTTCGCGACCACGTGCAGGGCGGCCACGCCGCTCTCGGAGAGACAGCGGAAGATGTTGCTCTCCTTGCGCACCGCCACCATCACCAGGGGCGGCTTGAACGAGGCCTGGGAAACCCAGGTGACCGTGGCGACGCCCAGGCGGTCGTGGGCGCGGGAGGTCAGCACGTAGACGCCGTTGGTGAGCAGGCGCAGCGCCTTCTTTTTGATTTCGGGGTCCATGCGCGCGGTGCATTCTACATGCAGACGCGCCTCCCTGCCCATCGGGTTTTCTGGGGAATTTTTCCAAGTCCCAGGAGCAGCTCGGGGCTTTGCTTTCATTTCGATTTTGAGGCGGAGGTTGCGCTGGAGAAAGAGCAAAGGCCCCACCCTTCGCACACGGCGCGAAGGATGGGGCACCCGCAAAACCTTGAGGCGATGCCTTCGGCGGTGCTCAGCGTTACGGATTAGTGGGCTATCCGCCGCGCCGGCTGCTTCAGGGGGCGAAGGGAT
Organism: Terriglobia bacterium; assembly: GCA_020072765.1. GTDB lineage: Bacteria > Acidobacteriota > Terriglobia > Acidiferrales > UBA7541 > Palsa-295. The sequence continues at coordinate 261 of JAIQGD010000102.1, read as the reverse complement.
CAGCTACCGTCAAGATTGCGCGGCGGTGACTTCGGCGGGGAGGAGGGGTTCGTCGGCGGGCTGAGGCAGCGGGCCGAGGAGTTTCGCGACGACGTCGGCGGCGGTGTACGTCGTTGCTCCCGGGGGCAGGAAGCGGGCGATTTCCGTCAGGTCATCTCCGGAAGTGACCAGGCCCTGCTCGGTGTACTTTCCCTGGCGGGTTTGGGCGTGGCCGATATTGGCCATCAGGGCGTTGCACAGACATTTTCTCCCGGCGGCGTC
>JAIQGD010000101.1 GCA_020072765.1 Terriglobia bacterium | reverse complement strand
CGGCAAAGCTGCCAAAGGCGCTCTTAATCGCGTTCCCCAAATCGCCCGAAGGCTCGCCGTCCCCGCCCTTCTTCATCAGGTTCCAGAACAGCGAATGGTTCAGGTGGCCGCCGCCGTTGTTGCGCACGGCGGTGCGAATGTTTTCCGGCACGGTGCTGAGTTGGCCCAGAAGCGCTTCGACCGCAAGCTTCTCCAGGCCGGGCTGTCCCTCGAGAGCCTTGTTGAGGTTGGTGACGTAGGCGGCGTGGTGTTTGTCGTGGTGGATTTCCATCGTCTTCGCGTCGATGTACGGCTCGAGCGCGTCAAACGCGTACGGCAGAGGCGGCACTGTGTGGCTCATGTGACTAGCAGCTCCTTATGCGAATTTCCCGGATTGGGGTGTGATTCTCCGCGACCCGAATTCCATTTCCTGGCGCATAATTATACCTGCTTGGCCCCGAAGGTTGCACCCGCCAAGCCAAATTCCCCCGCATGCCCAGGAGGGCTTGATGCCAGCCGTCGAACACGTGGAAAAGCACTTCACCGCCACCGCCGCGGTGCGCGACATCGTCATCGGCATGTCCGACGGGCTGACCGTGCCGTTTGCCCTGGCCGCGGGATTGACCGGCGCCGTCGCCTCCACGACGATCGTGGTCACGGCGGGGCTGGCGGAGATCGCCGCCGGCTCGATTGCCATGGGCCTGGGCGGCTATCTGGCGGCCAAGACGGACTCGCAGCACTACGCCTCGGAACTCGCCCGCGAATATCGCGAGACCGTGGATCTTCCCGACGTCGAAACCGAGGAAGTCGCCAAAGTCTTTCGCGACTATGGGCTCGCCCCCGCGGAAATGGCGCCCGTCGTCCACGCCATTACCTCGAACCAAAAACGCTGGGTGGACTTCATGATGCGCTTCGAACTGGGACTCGAAACGCCCGACCCCACTCGCGCCAGCCGCAGCGCCGGGGCCATCGCCGCCTCCTACATCGCCGGGGGTTTGATTCCTCTGGCGCCCTACATCCTGATGCACCACATTCTTTCGGCGCTGTGGGTTTCGGTGGGTGTCACGCTGCTGGCGCTGTTCGTCTTCGGCTCCGTCAAAGGCCACTTTACGGGGGTCCATCCACTGCGGGGAGGAGCGCAAACCGTACTGGTGGGAGGCCTGGCGGCCGCGGCGGCCTTTTTCATCGCGCGCCTCATCAGCTGAACCAAGCGAGGTAAAAACATCTCTTCCCGTTGCGCGCCGAGGCCGTGACGCATGCGTCCCCATTCCCTGCGGGACGCCCCTATTTGCGGGCCGCCAGTTTCGCTAAATCTGGATAGGACGATGCTTCCACCAGGCTGCGTTCGGGCGGCTGGACGCGCTTCTCGATGGCGCGAACCAACATCTCCATAGCCAGTTCCATCGTCAGCGAGGTAATCACCGCGGCGGCCAGCACGTGGTTGTTGACCAGCGGTTTCACTTGGCTGGCAATCCCAATGCCGAGGAACGGCAAGGCCAGCCATCGCTTCTGCTGCTCCCGATTGTCCAGGCTTTGGAATGCCTTGCGGGCACCTAACGCCAGTTCATGCGTCTGCCCGGCCACCAGGTGGAACTTTTCCGCGCGCGACGTCGCCAGCCGCAGCCACGCACCGGCACTTTCACAAGCGCCCTCCTCGCTCCATTTACTCCGCAATGTTGTGATCTGCACATTCCGCGGCTTGGTCGTTTCCATGCCCTCGTGTCGCTGCACAGCGACGGAACTGCTGCTCGGCCCCTGGATGTATAAGACCGATCCCCCCTGTGGCAACAGTGCGGCCAACTGCTGGCCTTGCAGCTGGCCAATTTCTTGTTGTCCTTGGCTTACCATGAAGACCGGAACCCGGGGGTCCTTGCGGAGATCCTTGACGTAATCCACATCGCTGTTGCTGACCACCCAGGCCATCCCCTGCGCCACGGCGACTTCGGCAACGCGGCGCAACCCCATCGCCGTCACCGGTTCCACTAAGAACGCGCCGGGACGTGGTTCCGATCGCGATTGGATGATTTCCAGTAACTGCTGGCTCTGCACGATGGAATCATTGTCGGCCTGGAGGACTTGCACATCCAGCCCCAGGCGTTCCGCGGCTAACTTCGCCGCCGTGCCCTGCTCATGCTGGTACGCGTTGTCGTTGGGAAGCGAAACAACAATCCGCATTCTTGCCATATGCGTTTCCACCTGACAGCCAACACCGGGAGTATAGAAGGTCCGCTTGTATCATTTGGTCTCCAGAATGTCATCTCCGCGAAACAGTTAACGTTCCCACCGCGAAAACGCAGACTCCCGTGCCGCCGGCACAGCAAACCTCGCGCACCCGACGCAAACGGCCCGACTTGCATCTAAAATAGAGGGATCGGGCGATGCGTACGGCCCCAGCCCCAGGGCCCCTGGCGGACTCCGCCATACCAATTGCCCGGTGTTACGTCTAATGCCGTTATACCCCGTCCCGCGTAGCGCCGGGGATGCAAAAGGAGAGATCGCATGAAGAACGGTGAGATACACATCCCGCGCTGGGTGGCCGTCGTGGCGCTCCTGGCGACACTGATTGGCGGAGGCGTATTGGCCATCGGATTAAAAGATTGGACGGGCCATACCGTCCTGGGCGCGCCCGACGTGAACGTCACGCTGGCGCGGAACACCAGCCCGGTTCCCCTGGGAAACTTCAGCAATGGTTTTTCCACCGTCTTGAAGTCCGCGCTGCCCGCCGTGGTCAATATCCATACCTCGAAGATCGTGAAGCCCCGGCCCGGAGGCATGCTGCCCTTCAACGAGCCCTTTTTCCGGCAGTTTTTCGGCGACCAATTCGGGCAGATGCAGCCGCCCTCGCGGTTGCAACGGGAGCAGAGCCTGGGATCGGGCGTGATCGTCGCGGCTGATGGAATCATCCTGACCAACAATCACGTCATCGACGGCGCCACCGACATCAAAGTCGATCTGGCGGACAAACGGCAGTTCCAAGCCAAGCTCATCGGCACCGACGCCAAAACCGACGTCGCGGTCTTGAAGATTGAGGCCACCGGCTTGCCCACCTTGGCCCTCGGCGACTCCTCCAAGCTGCAGGTCGGCGACCTGGTCTTCGCCATCGGCGAGCCCTTCGGCTTGGGCGGCACCGCCACCATGGGAATCGTCAGCGCCACGGGACGAGGCAATCTCGGCATCGAGAGCTACGAGGATTTCATCCAGACCGATGCCGCCATCAATCCCGGCAATTCCGGCGGCGCGATGATTGATTTGCGCGGCAATCTGATCGGCATCAACACCGCCATCGAGACCGGGGGCGGGGGTGGAAATCAAGGCGTCGGCTTCGCCATCCCCATCAACATGGCCCGGCCTGTCATGGAGCAGATCGTGAGCCATGGCAAAGTCGTGCGCGGCTATCTGGGCATCTACATCCAGGATGTCACGTCACAGATGGCCAAGCAATTCGGATTAGGAGAAGTTCGCGGCGCGCTGGTCGGCGACGTCTCGGCCGATGCACCGGCCTCCCGCGCGGGAATGAAACGCGGCGATGTCATCCTCCAACTGAACGGCCAGGCGGTCAACTCCGCCAACGAGCTGAAACTGCGCATTTCGCAGACGGCTCCGAAAACGGCCGTCAAGCTCCAGATCTGGCGCGAAGGCAAAACGCAGGATCTCAGCATCACCCTGGGCGAACTCCCGGAGGAGGCGGCCAAGGCGGCGCCGGGCGAGAGCGTCGGGGGCGGGCTGCAAGGGGTCGAAGTGCAGGAATTGACTCCCGACATCGCCCAGCAATTGGACCTGCCCGCCAAAACGCGGGGCGTGGTGGTATCCGACGTGGAGCCGGCCAGTGCGCCGGCGGCCGCCGGATTGAATCGCGGAGATGTCATCCAGGAAGTCAACCATAAGCCGGTTGGCAACATCGAACAGTACAGGCAGGCGGTGGCGGCGGCTGGCGACCAGTCCGTCCTGCTGCTCGTCAATCAGCACGGCATCACGCGGTACGTGGTCGTCGAACCACACTAAGGGCTCGGGAACACAGGGACAGGCGGAGCACGGCTCCCAGCGCCGCGCTCCGCCTTCCGATTTGCAGGGACTTTGGAACTCCTATTGCAAGGCTCCGGGCATGCGGCGGCCCTTTACACGGACCCGACATGCACACGCTCGCTGGGCGGAGAGACTTCTCCTCCCAGCACGCCTGCGCCGTACTTTTGTGCCAGCCGCATCAGCAGGATCGTTTTTCCGGCTGGCATGCACCGCAGGGACACCATGACCGATGCCGTTCCCAATTTGGCATCGGGAGATGTTTATGGATTCGCACCACGGCCCGTTTCGGTTAGCGCATACGGCACGGCTTGCAATAGAATAGTACTTCAGTCCTATTCACCCCAGCCATTTGTTCTAGTACTTAAATACTGTGGTTCGCCGTCTCCTGGCAGACGAGCTATTCAGAAAAGGATTTCCGGGGTGAGCTTATGGCACCGGTAAGGACACAGGCCGTTTTCAACGCATCATTGCTTCCCACTGGGCAGCGCCGGTGGGGTACGTTCAGCGCAGGTTTGGTGCTCCAATTCATCGCGTTGGCGATGCTGATCATCCTGCCCATGCTGATGCCCGAAAAATTCGAAGCGGCCCAACATTACTGGGTCACCTCCATTTCCGCGCCGGTCATCGAGGCCTGGAAGCCGCAGCCACCTCCCAAGCCGGTGGCCGTGAAGCGGCAAATTGTGAAGGAGCTTCCCAAACCCGAACCGGTCATAGTCCCCAAGCCCAAGATCTATAACCCGGTGATCTCCTCGCCCATCCGGCCCGCGACGGCCCGCAAGATGGCGGCCCCGGACATGACCGAAGTCGCCAAGGCCTTCCCCGACCCCAACCCGCCGGCCTCCATTGGCAGCTCGGCCGTGCCGACCTTGCGCAAGCCGCGGGAAGAAGTGCAAACGGGAGGATTTGGAGACCCCAACGGCGTCAAGGACAACGGCAAGAGAGACCGCAACCCCAATATCGGGCTGGTCGGCAGCTATGACATGCCGGCCGGAGCAGGCTCGGGCAACGGCACAGGCGGCAGCAAGGGAGCCAAGGGCGTGATTGTCAGCACCGGCTTTGGTGATGGCGTGGCCACCGGAAGCCAAGGCGGCGGCAACCACGGCACGGTTCAGCAAGGGATGTTCGCCGACCAGCGCGTGGCGGAATCCACTCCCCGGGTCAAGCAGACGGCCGCGGTATCGAACACCAAACCCGTCGAAATTCTCTTCAAACCGAAACCCACCTATACCGACGAGGCGCGCGCCAAGAAGCTCGAGGGCGATGTGCTTCTCCAGGTCGTTTTTGCCGCGTCGGGGGAAGTCCGGATTCAGCGCGTAGTGCGGGGGCTGGGCTACGGCCTCGATGAGTCGGCGGAAGCGGCCGCACGCCAGATTCGCTTCCATCCGGCTCAGCAGGATGGCCAGCCCGTGGATTTCTCGGCCATCGTCCATATCACATTTGAACTGGCGTACTGAAAGGGGAATGGGGATGCGTACGTGGAAAGCTTTTTGTCTGTCGATCCTTCTGGGGGGGGCGCTGGCGGGCGCCGCCGTGGCGCAAACACCTACGCCCACGGCCAATGAAACGCAGCCGCAGCCGCAATCCAGCGCGCCGGCCGCCAATCCGGCTACGACGGTGAACGAGGTCCTCGACCGCATCATTGCGCGCGAGCACGACGAAAACGCCGCCATCCGGCGTTACACCCCGATCATCGAAACCTACATTCAGGACATGAAGCCGGACAAGGACCTGGGCGCCGTGCCGGTGAGCGACCATTATTTCCTGGGCCAGGCCGACCTCCCCAAGGGCGTCGTGAATAATTCCATGCTCGCCAGCAAGAAGAAGAACAGGCTGGGCCAGTTCAACCCCCTGGCCCACGTCGCCGACCTGTTCAGCTCCTCCTTCGTTCCCGAAGGCTTTCTGCAGATGGTCTACCTCGACACCACCGGATTCGACCGCGGGCACTATCAGTTCGAATATGTGGGCCGGGAATTTCTCGGCGAAGTCCGCTGCTTTGTATTCGACGTCACGCCCCTGCCCAAATCCGGCCGCGGGCGCTTCAAGGGCCGCATCTGGGCCGAGGACCAGGGATTCACCATCGTCCGCTTCAACGGCAGTTACCTCCCGCCCACCGGCCCCAGCGGCTATAACCTGCATTTCGATAGCTGGCGCATGAACCTCCAGCCGGGCCTCTGGCTGCCGGCCTTTATCTTCAGCCAGGAAGCGGATCTCAAGGATTTCTATGGAAATCGCGTGCGCTTCAAATCGCAGACGCGCCTGTGGGGCTACGATCTGAAAAACGCCGGCCACGAGGCGGAATTCAGCGACTTGACCATCGAATCGCCCACCGCCATCCAGGATCAGGCCGCCGCCCAGCAGGAGAGAATCGGCTTGCTCGCGCCGGCCGGCTCGGTCGACAAGGTCCTCGAAACCGTGGTGAATAACGTCGAGGTCACCAACAACCTCGACCTCCAGCCCGAGGTCCACTGCCGCGTTCTGCTCACCGGCACCCTGGAGTCGTTCTCCATCGGCCACACCATCGTTATCAGCCGCGGCCTGCTGGACGTGCTTCCCGATGAAGCCAGCCTCGCCACCATCCTGACGCAAGAGCTGGCCAACATCATCGTCACCCGCCCCTCCAGCGATCAGTGGGGCTTCAACGACACCACCACCGTCACCGCCATCGAAGCCATGGGACGCTTTTCCTTCCGGGACAATCCCGACGAGCTGCAACTCGCCAGCGAGAAAACGCTCGAACTGCTGAAGAATTCCCCGTACAAGGACAAGCTGCCCGGCGCCGGACTCTTCCTCAAGCAGCTCGACGCCTTCTCCAAATCGCTTCCGGCGCTGATCAATCCGCACCTCGGAAACCGCGTCTTCATGTACTCGGCGCTCATCGGCTCGGCCCCGCAGCTCCGCCCCGAGAAGATCGACCAGATCTCGGCGTTGCCCATCGGCGCCCGCATCAAGCTGGACCCGTGGACCGATCGCGTGGACATGCTCAAGGCCAAGCCCGTCCCTCTGCTCTCGGCGCGCGAGAAGATGCCCTTTGCCGTGACGCCGTTCATGCCGTTCCTGACGCGCTATCAGAAGCCCGACGCCAACGTGACGTCCGCGCCCGTCAAAACCGACGTCGCGAAAAAAGAACAGCCGGCGCAGGAGCAGACACCGCAGCAACAGTAATCTCTATTCTCTTTCCAGCGCCCGGCGGGACAACCATCTCCCCGCCGGGCGTTTTCTTTTTCCGCAGACCGTTGTGAACTCCGTCGGTTCCGCCGTCGGGCCACCCGCGCCCGAAACCTGTTCCCAACCCAGCCGCGAATGAGGGAAACTCAAGGCGTCATGGCCCGCCAGTCCCTCCTTGAATACTTCCGCCCCGATTCGCGCCCGTCCCGGGAGATCGCCGTGGCCTGGCGGCGCGGCTACCGGATGGTGCGCTGGTCCTACGCGCATCTCCTGCGGGCCGCCACGCAATTTGCTTCGCAGCTCGATGACCGGGGAATCACCCGGGGCGACCGCGTCCTGCTGTGGGGCGAAAACTCCGGGGAATGGGTCGCCGCGTTTCTCGGCTGCCTGTTTCGCGGAGCGGTCGTGGTGCCCATGGATGCCATTGCCGAACCATCCTTCGTCCAGCGCGTTGCCGCGCAGGCCGGGGTCCGGCTGGCCGTCGTGGGACGCGGCCTGCCTTCCCCGCTCGCGGCGCCCGCCACCCTGTGCCTGGAAGACCTGAGCGAGATCGCCGGCGGCCGGGCCGCGGAAACGTTTGTGCCGGTGGCCGCCGTGCGCGGCGACCCGGTTGAAATCGTATTCACCTCGGGCACCACGGCCGAGCCGCGCGGCGTGGTTCTGACGCACGGAAACCTGCTCGCCAATCTCGAGCCGATCGAGCGCGAGATGGCGCGCTATCGCCGCTACGAGCGCCTGTTTCATCCCCTGTGCTTCCTCGATCTCCTGCCGCTGAGCCATGTCTTCGGCCAGTTGCTCGGCATTTTTCTGCAGCAGATTCTCGGCGCCACCTCGCTGTTTCTCGACACGCTGAATCCCGCCGAAGTGATCCGCGCGGTGCGCGACGAGCGCGTCTCCGTGCTGGTCACCGTGCCCCGGCTGCTCGAATCCCTGCGCGATCAGCTTCAGCGCGATCTGGCCGCGCGCGGCCGCCTCGAACGCTTCCAGCGCGATTTTCAGGCCGCCGAGGGCGAGCATTTCCTGAAGCGCTGGTGGCGATTCCGCGCGATCCACCGCCGCTTCGGCTGGAAATTCTGGGCGGTGATTTCCGGAGGCGCCGCGCTTCCGCCCGATGCCGAACAGTTCTGGAGCCGCCTCGGCTACGCCGTCATTCAGGGCTACGGCCTCACGGAAACCACCTCTCTCGTCAGCCTGAACCATCCCTTCCGCCTCGGACGCGGCTCGATCGGCAAGGTTCTTCCGGGCCTCGACGTAAGGCTCGCCGCCGATGGCGAGATCCTGGTCCGCGGCGAAAACGTGGCCGCGGGCTACTGGAAAACCGCGGGCGTCGCTCCCGTGCTGGACTCCGACGGCTGGTTCCATACCGGCGACATCGGCGAGCGCGACGCGGCTGGCAACCTCTATTTCAAGGGTCGCCGCAAGAACGTGATCGTGACCCCGGAAGGCCTGAAAATTTATCCCGAGGATCTGGAAGCGGAACTGCGCAAGGAACCGGGCGTGCACGATTGCGTGGTGGTGGGCCTGGAACGGGACGGCAACGCCGAGCCTTGCGCGGTGCTCCTGCTGCGCGATCCTCACGCTCCCGCGGAAGCGGCTGCGGCCATGGTGCAGCAGGCCAACGAGCGGCTCGCGCCGTTTCAACGGATGCGCCGCTGGCTCGTCTGGCCCGATCCGGATTTTCCGCGCACCCCAACGCAAAAGCCGCTTCTAAGCCGTATTCGCGAAGCCGCCGAAGCCGCACTTGCCGGCCAGGCCCAGCCTCCCGCGGCGGCGCCCGCGGCTTCCGGCTCGCTCGCCGAACTTCTCGGGCACATTTCGCGCGGCCGCCCCTTGCCGGAGAGCAACGCGGCCACGCTTCCGCTCAGCTCCATCGAGCGCGTCGAACTGCTCAGCGCCCTCGAGGATCGCTACCAGGTGGACCTGAGCGAAACCGAATTCGCCTCGGCGGACACGCTCGCGGCGCTCGAGCGCCTGGTCGCCGCGCCCCCGCCGCCCGCCGAGGCCTATCACTACGCTCGCTGGCCGCGCGCGTGGCCCCTGCGGTTTCTTCGCACGATGGTTTTCCATCTGCTGGCACGGCCGGCCATGCGCATTCTCGGATGGCCCGCCGTGCGGGGCCGCGAACATCTGCGCGGCGTGGATGGACCGGTGCTGGTGGTGGCCAATCACGTCGCCTTTTTCGATCCCGCGTACATTCTCGAAGCCTTGCCCGCGCGCCTGCGCAGGCGCCTGGCGGTCGCCATGGATGGCGAGCTCCTCGAAGCGATGCGCAATCCCCCGCGCGGGACGGGATTCTTCCTGAGTCTCGCGCACCGCGCGGCCTACTGGCTGGTCGTTTCGCTGTTCCACGTTTTCCCCTTGCCGCGGCAGTCCGGCTTTCGCAAGAGCTTTGCCTTTGCCGGCGAACTCGTGGACCGCGGCTGGAGCGTGCTGATTTTTCCCGAGGGCACGCGCACACGCGACGGCCGGATGAGCCCGTTCCGCACCGGAATCGGATTGCTCGCTACGCAACTGGGCGTGCCGGTGGTGCCGGCATACTTGGGCGGAATCTTCGAGTTGAAGCAGGCCGGCAAGAGATGGGCGCGGCCCGGCCGGATCACAGTTTCACTCGGCCCGCCGGTTCGATTCGGCGCGGCCCGGCCGGCCGAAGATATCACCCGCGAGTTGCAGCGCTGCGTCGCCGCACTGGAGGCACCGAAATGACGCGAACGCCGCGTGACACTTTCGCGCGCCACCGCCCATCCCGCAAAGGCCCCGCTTGCGTTCTGCGATACAATGAACTCGTCCCTTCGGGGAGATTTCCTCTGGGAAGGCTCCATGATCCATCGCCACATTTTTCATAATGGCCGCCTGCTGCCGGTCGAGCAGGTGCGGCTGTCGCCCGGCCAATCGGGTCTGATGAACGGCTGGGGCCTGTTCACCACCATCCGCGTGGTCGAAGGAATTGCGTTCGCTTTCGAGCGCCACTGGCAACGCCTGGCGCGCGACGCCCAACGCACGCATTGCCCGTTCCCATTCGACGCCGCCAAGGTCCGCGAGCAGTTGGGCGAAGTTCTGCGCGCCAACCAGGTGCGCGAAGGCTGCGCGCGCATCTACGTCATTCAAAACCAGGTTGGTTTTTGGCGCAGCGACGAAGATTTCCCGGCCGCGGATCTCTTGATCTGTTCCGCCGGTCTGCCGGCCTACCACGAGCCGGTCCGTCTGACGGTCCGCGAGCACGGCCGCCACGCCGCTTCGCCCCTGGCGGGCGTGAAGGTCACTTCGTGGCTCAACAACGTCTGGAATCTGCAGGAAGCGCAACAGGCGGGTTACGACGAAGTCGTGCTGCTCAACGAGCGCGGCGAAGTCTCCGAATGCACCGCCGCCAACATCTTCTGCGTGCGCGGTGGCCGCGTGGCCACCCCGCCGCTCTCCTCCGGATGCCTGGAGGGCGTCACGCGCGACATCCTGCTCGAAATCGGACCCCGCGCCGGCGTCCCCGTCGAGGAGCGCACGCTCTTCCCCGAGGATCTTTACTCCGCCGACGAAGTCCTCATCTCTTCCACCAACCGCAATGTGATCGCCGTGGGCGAGATTGCAGGCCACAAAATCGCCGCCGCGCCCGGACCGGTGGTCCGCAAGCTCGACCAGGCCTTCACCGCCTGCGTGCGCGAGTACCTCCAGGCGCACGCCGTGACGCCCGGCAAACGCTGAGCGAAAGAACCGATCTTCCGGCCATTAGCAGCTTGCGAAAAAACCCACCACCGTGTCATTCCGAACTCCGGTCGCAGTTTGACCGGGGTGAGGAATCTGCTTTTTCATTGAGGTTGGTGCGAAAAGCAGATCCCTCGCTCCGCTCGGGATGACATGCAAACAACTTTTTCCGCAAGCTCTTAGTGAATCAGCAGCCCCGCCGCGCCGATCGCCAGCCCGGCAATCCCCAGGACCAGCCCCAGCCCCCAGAAAAACCGCTTGCGCGTCAGCAGCGTGATCGAGCAGATCACCAGCGCGGCTTCCAGCATCACCTCGCCCAGGTCGAAGCGGTTCGCGCGCCGTTGCTGCACGGTCACTTCCTCCTCGGCCTTCTTGGCTTCGGCCTCGATGTCTTTCTGCTGGTCGCGGTAGCGTTCCACCTCTTTGCTGTACTTCTCCTTGATCTTCGCGACCTCCTCCGTGCCCTGCAGCGAAAAGACCGACAGCTCGTCCAGGAACAGCTCGTAGCTCCGCCGCCGGATGTCCTTGGCCTGATAGTAGGCCCACTGGTCGGTGGCCTTGGTCTGCAGCAGGAGCTCCTCGGTGTGCGCGCGGTGGCCGAGCAGCGAAACGGCCGCCACCAGCACCGCCAGAATCGCCATCGTCACCGTCACCGGCGCAAGGCTCGGGTGGTGTGCGCCTTCTTCGGCTTGTTCGTGGAGCTCGTGAAGTTCTTCCGCCATGGGCCATCCTCGCTTGTGGGAATTTTTTGGTCGTGCCTGCACGAGAATAGCAAAATCCCTCGCTTCCCGGCCACCCTCCGGCGGCCGATATCCCTTGCCCGCCAACTTTCGGTACAATGGCTGAAGGCAAAGGAAACTCGATCCCATGAGCGAACTGGCCAGCAAAACCTGCGTCCCATGCCGCGGCGGAATTCCGCCGCTGGCCGGCCCGGAACTCGAAGCCCTGGCGCGGCAGGTGCCGCAGTGGAAAGTCGTGGACGGCCACCACATCACGCGCGCCTTTGCGTTTCCGAATTTCCGCCAGGCGCTCGCTTTCGTGAATCAGGTGGGAGCCCTCGCCGAGGAACAGGGCCATCACCCGGACATTCTGCTGGCCTGGGGCAAAGCCGAAATCACCACCTGGACGCACAAGATCAACGGCCTGACGGAAAGCGACTTCATCCTCGCGGCCAAGATTGATAAGCTCATATAGCGCAGCCGCCCGCGCCCTCCGGGTGTCCACGGAAAGAACAATTCGTTACCCAAGCATCGCGGCGCTGTGTATCATCGCCACATTCACCAGGAAAGAGTGAGACATCCCTATGCCCTCGCCGATCGGAAAAGCCTTCCGCGAAAACATGCTGTTTCATTGGTACAAGAGGATCGCCGCCCCCGTGGAATATTTCTGGTGGCGCCTGCGCGGGTCTCCGGGGCCGAAACCCCCGCACCTGGTGAAGCAGCGCGTCATCCAGCAATACGCCCGCGAGTTCGGTCTCCCCGTGCTGATCGAGACCGGCACGAATCACGCCCACATGGTCTACGTCCAGAAGGACCACTTCCGCGAAATCTTCACCATCGAGCTCGATCCCTGGAGGGCGGGAAGCGCCCGCCGCAAGTTCGCCGGCCGCCCCAATATTCACGTCTTGGAAGGCGACAGCGGCGAGGTTCTGCCCAAGCTCCTGCAGGCCATCAAGGAACCGTGCCTGTTTTGGCTCGACGGCCACGACTTCGACATCTCCACGCCCGTCAAAAAGGAGCTCGCCGCCCTGTTCCAGCATCCCGTCAAGGACCACGTCGTGCTGATCGACGACGCGCAATATTTTGACGGCCGCTCCCAATATCCCACGCTCGAACAACTCCGCGAACAAATCGCCCGCGACTATCCCGGCCACATCATGGAAGTGAAGGACGACATCATCCGCATCCACAAGCCCAAGCCATAAGCTTCCGCAATCTCGCGTCAGGGCGCGGGGTTCAGCGCGTCGTTTGCGTCCCGGACAGCAGTCGGGACCGTGCCGCAACTGCCGCTACATCCAAGCGGCTTTCGCGCCGTTTGCGTCCCGACGCTTTGGGTCGGGAAGCCGCTGAGGGACGTAAATTCCATTTGCCCACAGGCTCTTGCGCCCCGGAAGCTCCTTGATGCGTATTGTTCAGTACCCTGTTAAACTTCGAGGCTGTGGGCTCCTTTTCTCGCGGCTACGGCCATCGCTTCCAGTGGCGCGGACTCGTTCCCCCCGCCATCAAGACGCTCCTGATTGCCTTCACCGCCGTCTTCGTATTCCAGACGCTCCTGCAAGTGGCCTTCCCCGAGATTGCGGCAGCCTTCCAAACCTATCTAGGCCTGATCCCGCTGGCGGTCCTGCACGGCTACATCTGGCAGCTGGGCACCTACATCTTTCTGCACAACAGCATCTGGCATCTGCTGTTCAATCTTCTGGCTCTCTGGATGTTCGGCAAGGACCTCGAGCTCACCTGGGGACGCAGAAAGTTCTACACCTACTTCTTCCTGTGCGGCATCGGCGCGGGCGCCATCAACGTGGCGGTGAAGGCCCTGCTGGCCTCCCATGGCATCGGCAATTTGGCCACGGGCCCCACCATCGGGGCTTCCGGCGCGATTTTCGGTGTCCTGCTCGGCACGGCGATGGTCTTTCCGCATCAGCAGGTCTGGCTCATCCCGTTTCCCGTGGCCATCCCCATGCGCATCTACGTCCTGATCATGGGCGCGATCGAATTCTATTTCACGCTCGCCACCCCGGGAGACCACATCAGTCACATCTGCCATCTGGGAGGAATGCTGGTGGGGTATCTCTACCTGCGGCGCGGATCATTTCTCTACAGTTTCCGCAACCAGTTTTCCGATTGGAAGCGCCGCCGCCTGCGCAAGAAATTCGAGGTCTACGCCCGCGACCACCGCGATAAGCCCCCCTCCCGCCCCGGCGACTGGATCCATTAGGGATCAGCTGGCTGGAAGAGTCTGTGTGGTGATTCGAGATTCTGAGTGGGTCGCGGCTTCAGAACTCTTGGAACAAAATCGAATTTTAGGGGGTCGGAGCTTTAGCTCCGACATAAGAGATACTTCTTCATCAGGGGTTTCAACCCCTGAGGCGCGACCTTTGATTTTTTCCGAACTCGTTAGCCGCTGAAGGTCCCTGCGGCGGGCTGCTGCGAATCCGCAGCGTCACTTCGCCACGGCAAAATCGTTCACAACCGAATACAGGAACTCGATCCCCTTGTGGAACGAATCGAGCGGGATGCGTTCATCCTCCGCGTGCATGCGCGCGGCATCCTCCTCGGTCAGCGGAAACGGAAGCAAGCCGTACGCCTGCACGCTGCGCATCCGCAGCAGCGCGGAATCCGTCGCGCCCGTGGACATGTACGGCACCACCGTCGTGCCGGGATATTTTTGCACCGCCACGCGCGCGATCGTGTTGTACAACTCCCCCGTAACCGACGAGGACGGCGCCGGCTCGGTCGCCCCGGGCTCGACTTCGAAGCGAATCTGCGGATCGTTCACCAACTCCCGCAGCTTGCCCAGCAGCGGCTCCAACATGTTGCCGGGCAGCAGCCGAATGTTCAGCACGCCGCGCGCCTCCGACGGCACCACGTTTTGGCGCACGCCGGCCTGCAGCATCGTGGGCGCAATCGTATCCCGCAGCATCGCATTCCAGACCGGGCTGGCCCCGGAAACCCACCGCGCGGCGTGATCGGCGCGATCGGATGATTCCAGCGCGCGCAGCCATTTGCCGGTCTCTTCGTCCTCAGTCGGCGCAATGCCCTCGAAATATCCCCGCGTCAGCGAGTTGTACTGCACGGGCGCCTCGTAGGCGGCGATCTTGGCGATGGCCGCGGCCAGATGCGCCACGGCGTTGTCCTTGCGCGGCGTCGAGCCGTGCCCCGACTTTCCCGTGGCGATCACGTCCACGTTGACCATCACTTTCTCGCCCGCCTGCACGCCCACGTACTGCACCTTGCCGTCCTTCACCGCCACGCGCCCGCCTTCATTCAACGCGTAGCCCGCCGCCACTTTGTCCCAATGCTTCTCAACCGCGAACCTCATGCCCGTGGTGCCGCCGGCCTCTTCGTCGCCTTCCGCCAGAAAAATGATGTCGCGGTTCAGGTGCGCGCCCGAACGCTTCAGGGCCACCAGCACCGCCAGATTCGCGATGGTCATGCCCTTGTCATCAATCGTGCCGCGGCCGTACATGTAGCCGTTCAGGATCGCCGCGCCGAACGGCTCGGTGCTCCACTTCGCCCGCTCCACGCCCACCACGTCCAGATGCCCCATCAGCAGCAGCGCCCGCGACGGGTCCGGCAGGGCGCTCGAAGCCAGCCGCGCCACCAGAAACCCTCGCCCCGGCGTGCTCTCATAGAATTCCGAATGGATGCCTTCCCGGTCCAGAATCCCGGCCAGATATTTTGCCGCCGCCATCTCGTTGCCCGGGGGATTCGTCGTGTTGATGCGAATCAGCCCTTGCAGCCAGTTGACGGCTTCCCCCTCGACCTGCGACAGGTCGCCTGGCGCGGGGGCGACGGCGGCAGCCGCTGCGGGAACTCCCTGAGCGTACATCGGCGCACTGCACGCCAACATCCCCCACAGCATCACGAGCAGCATTCTCACAGTCCTGCGCACCATCGGTTTTGCCTCCCACTGAGTTTGAAACTAGATCGCTGGGTGAGTACGATTGATACTATCATGGGCATATGAGGTGGATGGACCGCGCTCCGTCCCGGATGTTCCAGGCTAGAACGGACCATCCGAAGCGGCCTGGGCAGCATCCAAATTGAAGCGAGGGATTATGCCGCACAAGATCTGGTCGCGGGGCCTTCTGATGGGCCTGCTCATCATTGCCCTGGGTGTGCCTCCGCAGGCTTGGCCGGCGCGCGCGCAACAGGATGGCCCTCAGGCTCCTGCTCCAGCCGCTCCGTCCGAACCGCCCAAGCCTCCCTCGGGACGGCCCACTCCTCCCCCGCCGCAGGCGCCCCTGCCACAGACGGTCCTCTCCGTGCACGCCGGCGTGGTCACCTTGGATACGGTGGTGACCGATCAGGACGGCAATCTGGTCACCGGCTTGAAGCGGCAAAACTTCCGCGTCCTCGACAATGGACAGCCGCAACAAGTCACCACCTTCGCTCCCACCGAGGCTCCCATCACCATCGTCATTCTCATGGAGTTCAGCAAGATCGGGCGCGGCTACTTCGGCTATAAGGCCCGCGAGTGGTCCTACGGTTTTCTCAACCAGCTCAAGCCGCAGGATTGGGTGGCGCTGAAAACCTTCGACCTGCGCACCACCATCCGCGCCGACTTCACCCAGAACAAGGGCGAGGTGCAGGAAGCCATCGGTTCGCTCATCTTTCCTGATTTCAGCGAAGCCAACCTCTTCGACGCCGTCTACGAAACGGTCGACCAGTTGCGCGATGTCCCCGGCAAAAAATCGATCCTGATTATCGCCACCGGCTTCGACACCTTCAGCAAGCACAACCTCGATCAGATCCTCCGCCGCCTCAAAGAGACGGACATCACCATTTTCTGCATCGGCATGGGCGCGGAAATCGATCTATATGGAGGCGGCCGCCTGGTTCCCTCGCTTCCAGGGCGAAATGAACGGAATCTCCAGCACCGTGGCGGCCTTTCTCCGCAACCAGTACTCGGTCGGATTTTCTCCGTCCAGCCCCCCCGATGGCAGATACCACAAGCTGACCGTGCAGGTCCTCGACGACGACGGGAATCCTATGGAGCTCGTCAACAAGAAGGGGAAGAAGAAAAAGGTCGTGGTAATTGCCCGCGAAGGTTACACCGCACCCAGCGCCGCCGCCGTCGATTAGCGCAACACATCGGAAGGTGTGCCGGGACCTGTATCTCTCATGAGGTGAGAGCGGCTTTCAAATTCGCACCCCCGCAAAGCCGTCATTCTGAGCCCATCCGACCAGGATGGGCGAAGAATCTCAGTGTCACTCCCCAGTACAGCGCGTTCCCGCTTGCTCGCTCGCACAGCAAGCGGCATTTCCTGTCGTTCTGCCGCCGCATGCTTCGTTCTTGCACATCCCAGCAGCCGCTTGTGACAAGTTCGCCCTATCGCCGCCCCCGCGGCCGCACGAATTGCTCCAGCAAAAGCCGCGTCAGACGCGACCGGTCGTGCCGCACCACGCCATCCTGCTCCAATACATTCGCCGCCACATAGCGAAGCCCCATGCGATCCAGTTCGTCAAACGACGGATTGACCGGCTCGGCCCCCTGCGCCCGATACCGGCGCAGC
>JAIQGD010000100.1 GCA_020072765.1 Terriglobia bacterium | reverse complement strand
ACAGGGTGTCCAACGGACGCACGGTGATCGAGTTCTCGGGCACGGCCAGCCAGGTCCTCCAGGCGTTTC
The DNA here is from genome assembly GCA_020072765.1 of Terriglobia bacterium. Taxonomy (GTDB): domain Bacteria; phylum Acidobacteriota; class Terriglobia; order Acidiferrales; family UBA7541; genus Palsa-295. The sequence continues at coordinate 10,288 of JAIQGD010000100.1, read as the reverse complement.
ACACGCCGATTCATAAGTACACGGTTGCCGGCAAGGATCACTGGGCCAACGCGAGCGACCCGCAGATTCCCATGGCGCTGGCGCCAGTCATCGCCGGGATTGACACGCTGCACAATTTTGGGCGGAAGCCGATGCACCACGTGGCGGGGGTGTTCGGGCGGTCGGAGAAGACGGGCGCGGTGCAGGCGGTGAAGCCGTTGTTCACCTACCCCGGCGGGTGCGGCTCCAGCGCGAGTTCTCCTTGCTACGCCGTGGGGCCCGCGGACTTTGCCAAGATCTACGATGTTCCGAACCTGCTTTTGAACCCCGCGCCTGGCACGGTGTTGAACGGCGACGGCGTCACGATTGCCATCGCCGGAGAGAGCAACATCAATGTTCAGGACGTGCGGGATTTTCGGAGCATGTTCGGGCTGGCGGCCAAGGACCCGGTGATTGTGCTCGACGGCCCCGATCCGGGGATTGTGGGAGGCGTGGAGACCGAAGCGGACCTGGACGTGGAGTGGTCCGGGGCGGTGGCGCCGAACGCGACGATCGATCTGGTGGTGGCGGAGTCAACCGAAACGAGCCAGGGTGTGGACCTGGCGGCCGAGCACGTGGTGGACAACAACCTCGCGCCGATCCTGAGCGAAAGTTTTGGCTACTGCGAAGCCGGGTTGGGTGCGGCGGGAAACCAGTTTTACAGCCAGCTGTGGCAGCAGGCGGCGGCGCAGGGCATCACCGTCCTGATCTCGACCGGAGACAGCGGCGCGGCGGGCTGCGATTATAGCGCGTCGTTCCCTTCACCCGCGCAGTATGGCTTGCAGATCAGCGGCATCGCGTCGACGCCGTACAACGTGGCCGTGGGCGGCACCGATTTCAACGACCTGAACAACTACGCGCCCTATTGGAATACGACCTCGCCGACGACGAATGCTACATTGGAATCCGCGCTGGGCTATATCCCGGAGATGACGTGGAACGATTCGTGCACCAACTCGGAGACATTCGTTTTGACGGGCGCTCCGAGCGCCGAGCCGAACTGCAATTCCGCTTCCTTGAACGCCTTTTTCGTGAACACCATTGGGGGCAGCGGTGGCAAGAGCAGTTGCATCAACGGGAATGGCACGACGCTGAGCAGTTGCACGCAGGGCTACGCGAAGCCCACGTGGCAGACCGGCACGGGCGTTCCGCCCGACAGCCTGCGCGACATCCCGGACGTTTCGCTGTTTGCCGCCGACGGCTTGAACGGGAATTTCTATATCATCTGCGAGAGCGACGCGACGGGCGGCGCGCCTTGCAGCTCGTCAAATTTCCTGGGTGTAGGCGGGACATCGGCCTCGACGCCGTCGTTCGCGGGGATCATGGCGCTGGTCAATCAAAAGACGGCAGCGCGCCAGGGCAACGCCAACTACATCCTGTACAAACTGGCCGCCAGCACGCCCAGCGCGTTTCATGACGTGACCACCGGAACGATCGCCATGCCGTGCGCCAAGGGCACCCTGAATTGCACGGTCAACACCAGCAGCGACCAATACGGCGTGCTTTCCGGGTACGCGACGACGACGGGCTACGACCTGGCCACGGGCCTGGGCACGATTGACGCCACCAATCTGGTCAACGCGTGGGCCACCGCTGCAGCGGCGCTGAAGCCCACGGCGACCACGCTGACGCTCAACGGCGGAACCACCGCCCTCAGCATTACGCACGGCGCATCCGTTTCCGTGGGAATCACGGCGGCTGCGACGCCGCCGGGTACGGGGACGCCGACGGGCAACGTCTCGCTCATTGCCAATACCGGTCCGAGCGGCCAGACCGGCGTGCAGAGCGCCACGCTCAGCAATGGTTCGGCCTCGTTCAATACAACCCTGCTACCCGGTGGCGGCCCTTACAATGTCATTGCGCACTACGCTGGTGACGGCATATTCCAGGCGAACGACTCCACTCCCGCCATACCCGTGACGGTCGCCAAGGAAAACAGCCGCCTGCAGATCGGCATCGTCACCTTTAGCGGTAACACGATCACCAGCGCGAACGCCACTTCGTTCGCATACGGATCTCCGTACATCCTCCGCATGGATATTCTCAACAGTACGGCCAATGCCTGCCAGCCCGTGACCAACGGCGTCATCACGGGCTGCGCCTTCGACGCCAGGGGTTCCGTAAGCGTGACCGATACATTTAACAGCGTCACCAGTCCGCTGGATGCGGGGACCTTTGCCGTGAACAGCGAGGGGTACACCGAGGATCAACCCATTCAACTTCCGGCGGGTACCCATAATCTGTCGGCGACCTATTCGGGAGATAATAGCTACAACGGGTCGGGCCCTTCCACGGTGACGCTGACGGTTTCGCAAGCTGCGACGACCACGAGCGTGGCGTCGAGCGCGACGAGCATCGGCTACGGGGGAACGGTCACGCTCACGGCGACCATCGGCTCGAACAGCAATTCATCGGCCGGCCCGACCGGAACGGTGCAATTCCTGAATAACGGGAGCAACTTCGGGACGGCGACATGCACGCCCGCCGGGGCGACGGCCACGGCCGGCGCTTCGTGCACTGCGACCTTGCCCATCACGGCGTTGCCCTTGGGCACAGACAAGATCACGGCGCAATATCCCGGAGACGCCAATTATTCGTCCTCGTCCACGACCGCTTCCGCGAGCGTTCAAATTCTGGCCACCACGACCACGGTGGTTTCCACGGGCGCGGGCGCGACAGTGTGGCAAGGGCAGAGCGTGACGTTCACGGCCAAGGTGACGCCGAATCAGGGCAGCGGTGCAGTGACCGGGACGGTGCAATTCACCGCCAACGGCACGAGTATCGGCAGCGGGACGCTATCGAGCGGGCAAGCGCAAGTGACCACCAGCGCGCTGCCGCTGGGCACGGTGCAAATCGTGGCGACGTACGGGGGCGACAGCAACAATGCAAGCTCCACCAGCGCGCAGCTCACTGAGACGGTGAACACGGCGTACACAGTGGCGGCGAACCCCACCACCATCCCCATCAGCGCGCCGGGGCAATCGGGCTCGACGACGCTGACGTTCACGTCGCTCAACAGCTTTGCCGGCTCCGTCACCCTGTCGTCGGCGAATTGCTCCAATTTGCCGACGGAATCGAGCTGCAGCTTCAATCCCGCAACGATTACTCTGACCGCCAATGGGACGGCGACAACGACCATGACGGTCACGACCACCGCGGCCTCTCTGGTTGCGCCGGGCACGGGCCACCGCCGGACTCCGCCGAGTTGGCGGAACATCCCCGGAAGCGTGGCGCTAACCTGCTTCCTCCTGATGATCCTAGCGGGCCTAGCGGCGCTCGGCTTGCGGGGAACGCAGCGGCGGTGGAACTTTGTGCTGGGCTTCGCGGTTTTCGTGCTGCTGGTGCTGAACGTCGGATGCGGCGGCGGGAGCGGTGGCGGCGGTGGCATCACGAACCCCGGAACCCCGGTAGGAAGCAAGACTGCCGGCGTCACGGTGACAATCAACGGCGTGGCGCAATCGACGAACGTAACGGTGAACGTGCAGTAGCGCACACAAATCCTTCCAAGCGGCCCGGGCGGCGGTCAGTTCACGCCGCCCGGCGCGCCGCGCATTTCATTGGCGGCGGTTTCCGCCAGTTCCTCCCAGGCGGGAATCTGGCCGGTGAGTTCCAGGGCCTCCAGATACTCGGCATCGATTTCCTGATGGACCAGGGGACTGCCCAGCGGCTCGCGCACGGGATACCGATGGGCGAGGGCGTCGGCGATGTGGACGATGCCGACGGCGTCGAGCATGTCGTGCGGAATGCGGCGGGGCTGGTGATGATGCGCGACGGCCTCGACGACGGGCGTGGGCAGGCCCCACAGGCCCAGCAGGCACGCTCCGACCTCGGCGTGCGACACTCCGATCAGGTTCTGCTCGGCCAGATGCACGGGAATGCCTTCGTCGCGGGCGCCGGCCAGCGCGCGGGCGAAATGCTGCGGGGAGCGCATGGCCAGGACGAGCTGGCCCACGTCGTGCAGCAGGCCGGCCACGATGGCGGCGTTGCTGACGTGCGCCGTGGCGGGAATGCGGCTGGCGATCCGGGCCGTGAGCTGCGAGTGCAAGTGCAGGTCCTCGAACGAGAAGCCCTTCACCGATTTGGCCCGCTCGAACACTTGAAACACGCCGGCCGTGAGCACCAGGTGCTGCAACATTTCCGTTCCCAGGTAACTGACGGCGGTCTGCACCGTGGAGATTTCGCGGGGCAAGCCGAAGAAGGCCGAATTGACCAGCTGGAGAACCTTGGCGGACACGCTGATGTCCTGCTCGATGATGCGCACGACGCGCTTGAGGGAAACGTCGGGATTGGCGAAGGCCTCGCGCAGGGCGAGATAGGTGCGCGGGAGGATGGGCAGGTCCTGCACGGAGCCGGTGATGCTGGCGAGGAGCTTGTTGTTGAGAAGATTCGAGAGGCTGGTGGCGCGCTCGATGGCCACGCGCAGCATGGTGAGGTCGCAGGGCTTCACCAGAAACTGGTGGGCCACGGGGACGGCGCGCAGGGCATTCTCGACCTCGCTGTGGCGCAGCAGGACGATGCGCACCACGGCCGGGAAGCGGGCGCAGACGGTCTTGAGCAGGGTGGCGCCGTCCATGCGGGGGAGGCGAATTTCGGAGACGATCACGTCGAACGGTGCGGCCTCGAGCAGCGTCAGGGCCGCTTCGCCGTCCGGCGCGAAGGCTACTTCCCAGTGGCCCTGCTGGGGCTCGAGCATCGCCCGCAGTTCTTCCTTTACGGACGGGTTGTCGTTTACAAACAGGATTCGCTTCATGCGTTGCTCCCGAGGCCCGGCGGCCGCCCGCGTTCCGAACGGAGGCACGGCCTCTATCGGCTGGCGGGGACTTGTCCGGCCTCGACCGAAAAGGAAATTCGCGACTGCCACGCGGCAGCCCGCCGAAGGGGAGACACGTCCATCAGGAGAGGGATTTACGTTGAGAGGAGAGCGGGGAAGCCCGGTGCGCGGCCCTGCGCGGGCGGCGTCCGGAGATTATCCCGGCAAAACGGCCATCGCCATGACCCCGTTGCAACACCCATTATAGGGCTGGAGAGGTCTTGCGGCGGCTCGGCGCGCCGCGCGGTGTCCGAAGAGTCAGGCCCCGGAGCCGGCCCAAACCGCGCGTTCTCTGCGAATCCTCCGCGCCCTCTGCGTTCAGTCTTTTGCCTTTCGCCGCACACGTCAAAATCTCACCGCAGAGGCCGCAGAGAAAAACCGGTTTTGTGGGACAGGCACTCTTGCCTGTCCAGGGATGCGGAGGCCACAGCGTGCGCGGACAGCCAGGAGTGGCTGTCCCACAACAGCAGTTTTGTAGCGGCCGGTCCCGAGAAGCGGGACCGGGCATGCTGGTGCGCCGCGGAAGTTCCCTGATGCGTTTTTGCAGCGCCCCGCTACGGAGACTTTTTCTTCTGGAACAGGCCCAGAATTCCCGAAGCGGCGTCGGCCGGGCTGGTGGAAGTGCCTGGCGCGCCCTTGACCAACCCTCCCGCCATCCCGGCGATGTCGGGCGCAAAAACGGGATTTGAGGTTGTGCCGGTAATGGTGAACGGAATGCTCCCACCTGGAGCGGCCGCCGCCCGGCCTGTCAGCGACGAAAGCGCGGAGGTCAGTGCGCCGGCGGCGCTGCCGGAGGCCGCGAGTTTAGCCGCCATTTTGCAATTGAGCTGCCCGGTGGAGCTGATATTGGCGTTGCCGGTGATCGTCCCGATTGACGGCGCGACAGCATTCAAATTGTCCACGTGAGTTCCGGCGGGATCGACGCGCAGGTTGCCGCTCAGCGTCTGGATGTCCGTGTCGGCTCCCCCGCCGCCGCCCCCGAGTCCGGTGAACGACGAAAGCGCGCCCAGTTTGGATTTCAGATTGAAGCCCACGAGCTTGGCGTTGGACAGGTTCACGGGCCCGGCGATGACCAGTTTGTCCACCGGGCCGTCGATGGAGAGGTTTACATCGAGGGCGCCGCTTTGCAGCGAGGCGCCGGAAGGCAACGTGATGCCCAGGGCCGGCAAGGCGCCCTGGACGTCCGGGGCGGGCATGGCTTGCCCGGCCAACTTCATGCGGAGCGTGGTGGTGGCGCGGGAGGTATCGTAATTGCCGGTCAGGCGCGCCTGAGCCTTGCCAATGTGCAGGTCGCCCTGCGTGAGGTCACCGGCCTGGCGCTTCAAGTCGTACGCCGTGTTGTAGTCCACGTTCAGCGGCACGGTCGAGGGGGAGCCTCCGGCGGCCAGCTTGATTTTCTCGGCCTGCACCGTGCCCTTGGACTTGATTCGCCGGCCATCGGAGGCGAGATCGCCGCGGAAATCGACGATCCCGGCCAGGCCCGAGGAGGGGTCGACGAACCCCGTCGAAGCCAGATCCAGGTGCTTGACGTTGAGGGTGGCGTCCAACGGCGTGAGCGAAGCATCCTGGGGATCAATCGGCCCGGCTTTTCCTTCCACCGCCACGGTCCCGTTCCCCGGAGTCTTGGCGGTGAAGCTGAACGGAAACGGCGAGGTGTAAGTGAGATTGGACGCTTCCAGATTCACTTCCTGATAGGTTTGCTTCTTGCCGCCGCCCACGGGGCCGACGATCATCGTGCCGTTGGAAATCTTCAGCTTGGCGACAGTGAAATCGGCCGGCGCGGACGCCGGCTGGCCCGGCGGATCGCTGCTTTTGGGCGAAGACTTCGATTCCTTCCGGCCCAGGCTGGAAAAGTTCCAGGTCCCGGAAGGCGAGCGCAGCAGCGATACCTGCGGATCGGTCACCGTAAAGGAGCTCACCTCGATCTTCTTCGAAAAAATCAGGGGAATCAGCGCGACGCCGGCGGTGAGTTCTTTCGCTTTCAGGAACGGCGAACGGCTGAAGGCCGGGTCGTCGGCAATCGAAACGTCGGCCACGCGGATGGCGCCGGAAAGAATCGCCAGCTGGATGTTTCCGATCTCGACTTGGCGGCCGAGCGCGCTGGAGAGGTTGCTCTCGATGGTGGGCTTGAACTGGTTGGCGTCAATGAGAAAGGGCAAGGCGATCAGGAGCACGATCACGAGCCCGACGGCAACGGCAAGAGCGATCAGGACTTTTTTCTTCATGGTCAGCCTCCGGGAACAGTTTCGTGCGCGGCACGGGCAGCTGAGCTTCAGGAAGCACCATCATACCCTCGCGGTGGGGCCTGCGAGGGCAAATTTCCCAAGCTCCGAGCCTCCCGGCCGGGTCCAGCTAACGATGGTCCGTATGGCGGGCCGACAGGGCCTGTTCCAACGCGGCATCGCGTGCGTACACGTCCTGGAAGAAATGCACCTCATCGTTCTGCAGGACGATGGCCGTCCCGTAGACGATGAGCACCGGGATCGTCTCCTTCAGTTCGACGCGCACGGATTGATCTCCATTCATGGCCGCGCGAACGCGATCGAGATCCCATCCAGGCACCTTGCGGAGAACCCAGGCCGCAAGCTCGGCGGGCTTTTCAGCGCGAATGCACCCATGGCTGAAAGCGCGCCGGGGCCTGGCGAAGAGCTCGCGCGACGGCGTGCCGTGCAGGTAGATGCCGTAGCGATTGGGAAAGTCGAACTTGACGAATCCCAAGGCGTTGCGCGGCCCGGGCAACTGCCGGATCAGAAGCTGGCCGGAGCGCAGCTTTTCGCGCACGGCTTTCCTGCGGGGATTGGCATCCACGGGCTCTCCCCGCGAATTGGTGATCTCGTAATCGTTTCTGGCGAGATAGCCGGGATCGCGCTCCAGATCCGGCACGATTTCATCCCGCTGAATCGAGAGCGGCACATTCCAGTAGGGACGAAACTCCACGCTGCTCATCCGGGCCGCGAAGGTGGGAGTTTCCCGGCTCACGGCCATCCCGACGACGACTTTCATGGTCAAGGCGGCGTGGAAATCCTCGTCCATGGCGCGCAGGACAAACTCCGGGATATTCACGATGATGGGCGGCTCGTCGAATCGAGTGGGCAGCCAGCGCCAGCGCTCCAGAGTCAATTGCAGTTGCAGCACCCTGGCTCGGATGGGGGTGTTGAGTTGCGCCAGTGTCTGAGGGCCGAGGCGTCCATCTGGATCGAGCCCATGCCGGAGCTGAAAGCGCTTCAGCGCGGAGACGAGTGCGCCGGTATAGACCAGACTCTGGTCATTCAGCCGTGTGCCCGCCGGCAAATCCCCCACCAGACGCAGCCGTTGCACCAGGCGCGGTGTGCCCGCGTAAGAGTCACCCGGCCGCACCGGCCGCGGCGGCTCCGGGAGCGGAGGAGCATCGTCCCGGGGCTGCAACGCAAGATAGGTTTGTAGCGCTTGCTTCGTGCGCCGGTAGCCTTCGTAGGGCGGTTCGATCTGTTCGAATGTGGCTGGCACATCCGGGGAGTTGATCGCTTGGCTCTGCAAGAACTGGGCGAGGTCAAAGCGCTGGCGGCCGGCGCCGGGTCCGAATCCAAAGGCTTGCGGATCCACGCGGCCCAGGTGCAGATCCGAGGCATATCGCATGGTACAAACGGTCAGCGCCACATCGAATCGAATCATGCCGGACTCATTCGGCTGGGGGTTTTCGGGACGCAGCCAGGCGCGGCGTCCGCTCCAGAGTGGTCCGTCGTAATCGAGCGCGTCGAGTCCGTTGAGTTCCGCTCGTTCCAGCAGGTCCATGACCGCGCGAGCCTGGGGAGTGGGCTGCTCGCCGCCAATCCACGCCAGCGTATACCCCCGGGACTTGTAAAACGCGCCGGCGGGCTCACGAAGCGTTCCGAACTCTGTCCAGTGCAGATCGGAGAGCTCCCCCGCCGCCAGGATCTGCTGCAAAGAGGCTACGCCGGCATCCGTGAGGCGCTGGCTTGCCTTCTGGGAGGTCGCGGCGATGATTGGAGAGAGAGCAGGCTTCGATCCCAGGTTTCGGTCCGGACCTGCGGTCAGCAGCAGGAAGGACGCACAGGCGATGGCCAGACGGGAAGGTGCGAGTTGGGCTCGGGCGAGAATACCTCTTTTCGGCCATCGGCTGGTGCGGCTGGCACGAGAATCGCGGCATGCGTCAGCCATCGGAACCATCCTCCTCGAACTGTCTGGCCCGCCAGACGGGTTCTGCACGGGGGGAGCATAGCGCGGGAAGGTTGGATGGCTCGTGACGCCGTTCACCCGCACGGGTGATATGCGTCACAGCGCCGTGCCGGGAGGTGAGTTAGAAGAGAAGCACCAAGGACGGGGATGCAATGGGCCGGCTGCTCTCGACGGCGATGACTTCCAAGCGGGTGCTTGACCCCGCGAGACAGCGGCAAGCGCTTCCGTGGCGAACCCCACGGAGGAGCCTCACCGTGCACCCACGATCCTATCCTCAGAGGCAGCGGTTAGGCACAAGTCATGATCGAAGCACGCAAGTATTTCGACGCGTCGGCCCGTCAGGGCCGGCCGGACTCATCGGCCGGCTGCTGCCTCTGACCCCCCCGTACCGCCGGGGACTTCGGTTTTCCATCGGCGGTGTTGCCAAGGCTCTGGAGTCGGGCTGCGAGCGCGTCGCGCACCAGTGAGCAGGACATGGCCAAGCCCCGGCAGGCAAAAAATCAAGCGCCCGCACCCACGGCGACGATTCCTCTGCGGGGAGATCCCGCGATCCCGCTCTGGCAGATTGATATTGCCGAGGTGACCGGTCACAACCTGGAGGCGCGGGGCCGGGAAGAAGTGAATCGGCTGCTCCAGGACGGGTGGCGTCTGCTCTACATCTACACCTTGAAGTACCACGAAGACGGAGTCTGGCGGGAGCGGCCCATGGCGATTTTGGGCAAACTGCGGGCGCAGCCGCCCGCGAGCCGCGGAAGTCATGGTGGATGGCGGCGATGTACATTTGATTCGCGACCGCGAACGCATCGAGCAGTTGTTCGCCGGAGAGCGCCTGCTGTCCTGAGCGTTGCGCGAAATATGACCGCTGGTCATCCATTCTGGTTGCCGGCTCGTTTATACAATGATATTGATGGACGCCGTTGCTCCGCACCTGGCAATAGGTCCCGGAACTGTCGGGCGGCTGCGGTTTCTACCTTTTGCGGCCTCTATACTTCTCAGGTGCCGCGGTTACGGATGTTAAACTTCATGCGGCCGCCTGGTTGCGGCTGAGGACCACATGATCGTTTTCGATCTGGCGTGCGACAACAACCATCCGTTTGAAGGGTGGTTCGGTTCTGCAGACGACTTCGCCCTGCAGGCGAAAGCCGGCGAGATCGCATGCCCGGTCTGCGGCTCCGTGGAAGTCACGCGCCAGCTGTCGGCGCCGTATGTCAACACGCGTTCCAGCGGCAATCAGGCCGACGAAACGCACATGGTCTCCGTCGCCAACGCCGCGCCGATCCCGCG
>JAIQGD010000099.1 GCA_020072765.1 Terriglobia bacterium | reverse complement strand
GAAATACCAAGACGTTTATTTATAAAATCCGCTTCAACTGCAATTCTTTTTGGTTTATATGCGTTAGGATAAATATCTAAAATCTCTTTTTCGGGGAATCCTTTGCAAATAGGCGGACCGTGTAGCCCCACGTCACGCGGCTTCCATCCGCGCTAATGCCATTGACGGTGAGTTTCTCACTGTCGCCGGTCGCTTCGTACGTCCGCACTTCGCTCTTCGGCGGCGTCCCGGCATTGTATTTTGATTTCGCGAGGTTGAGTTTCCAGGTTCCGGCAAAAGCGTCGCTTTGAGCGCGCATGGGGCCCGCGGCAGCCAATGCCAGAACCAGAACACTGCCGATTGCGAATACTCGCTTCATGGTGCGTCCTTTCCAAGCCGGAATCTCCAACGGGCACCTCTGGCTGCGCATCCTACCCCTCTCCCGCCCCGGACACAACGAATCGGCCAGCAAACAGATCCCAATTGTCCACAGCACCGCACGCTTGCAATGCCGGTCGCATGTACTAAGATAGACGCGTGAAGATGCGAGCCATATTCGGCGCAGAAGGTGGTTCCCCAGTCGCCTCCGGGGAACCGCGGCCCGCGCTCGGCCGGGCCTGGGGCACTCGACTTTTGGCCCCTCGGCGGCCCATTCTAACCGCAACACACCCGGAGACAGAAAACACCGTAACTTGCAGAAAACACAGGGCGACGACCCGTTCTAATCGCAGCACAATGAGGGGTCCGGCCATCGCGATTTTTGCAGCCCCCTTTTCCATTTTCGCTTTTCCATTTTCCGCATTCCCGGAGGAATGACATGAGCTTGACCGATTACACCACCCTGGGCCGCACCGGCCTGCGCGTCAGCCCGCTCTGCATGGGAGCCATGACCTTTGGCACCGAGTGGGGCTTTGGCGTGGACGAAAAGATTTCCCGGCAGATGTTCGACCGCTACGTGGGCGCGGGCGGCAACTTCATCGACACCGCCGACGGCTACACCAACGGCAACAGCGAGACGATGATCGGAAAGTTCGTCACCGAAGGCAAACTCCGCGACCGCCTGGCCATCGCCACCAAGTTCACCTTCAACGGCCAGCCCGGCAATCCCAACGGCGGCGGCAACGGCCGCAAGAATATCTATCGCGCGCTGGAAGGCTCGCTGCGCCGGCTCCAGACGGACTACGTGGATCTCTACTACATGCACTCGTGGGACGTCGTCACGCCCGTCGAAGAGGTGCTCTCCACGCTCACCGATCTTGTGCGCGCTGGAAAAATCCGCTACTTCGGCATGTCGGACGTGCCCGCGTGGTACGTGGCCCGCATGCAAACGCTCGCGGAACAGGAAGGCAAGGAGTGCATCGCCACGCTGCAACTCGAATACTCCCTCGCCGAACGCAGCATCGAGCGCGAGCACGTCCCCGCGGCGCAGGAACTCGGCATCGGCATCTGCCCCTGGGGCCCGCTCGCCAGCGGCTTTCTCACCGGCAAGTACAAGCGCGAAGGAAACACTGGCAAGGGCGAAGGGCGCCTGAGTGGAGCGGCGGCGTTCTTCAACCGCTACACAGAACACAACGGGCGCGTCCTCGACGCCGTGCTCGCCGCCGCAAAGCAGCTGGGCAAAACGCCCGCGCAAATCGCGCTCAACTGGCTCGCCACGCAACCCGGCGTCACTTCGACGATTCTCGGCGCCACCTCCGTCGCGCAGATCGAGGACAATCTCGGCGCCATCGAATTTGCCATTCCCGCCGACCTGCGCAAAAAACTCGACGAAGCCAGCGCCCTCGAACCCGTCCATCCCTATAACTTTTTCACTCCGTTTTTCCAGGGACGCGTCAGCGGCGGAACTAGTTTGCAACCCTGGCAACGCGCGCATGTCTATCCCGGCCCCGTCGCGGAGAAGAAAGCGACCGCCGCGGAAAAATAGAGGCGCGGCGCGCCGCGCGGCACGCGCATGATTACAGGCCGGCGGCGCGGCGCTTTACTTGTGGGGCATGACCAGTTCGTCGGCGTGCCGAAGTTCGGGGAAGGCCCAGGCCCAGATCGCCGTCACCACCAGCGCCCCGGCGCCGCCCAGAACGACTGCCGGCACCGCTCCCAGCCAGTGCGCCGTGACGCCCGATTCAAACGCTCCCAGTTCGTTCGAGGCTCCGACAAAAATCACGTCCACGGCGTTCACGCGCCCGCGCATTTCATCCGGCGTGGCCACCTGCACCAGAATGGCGCGGATCACCACGCTGACCATGTCCGAGGCGCCCACCAGCACCAGTGCCACCAGCGAGAGCGCCAGGCTGCGCGAAATCCCGAACAGGATCGTGAACACGCCGAAGCCGGCCACGCACCACAACATCGTCGGCCCGGCCCGCGTCCGCAGCGGCCGGTGCGCCATCACGATCGCCGTCACGCCCGCTCCGACGCCGGGCGCGCAGCGCAGCAATCCCAGCGCCCACGGACCGGCGCTCAGCACATCGCGCGCGTACACCGGCAGCAGCGCCACCGCGCCGCCCAGCAGGACGGCGAACAGATCCAGCGAGATCGAACCCAGAATCAGCTTTTGCCTCCAGATGTAGTGCAGGCCGGCGAGAATGGTCTTCCAGCTCACCGTTTCCCGCGCCCGCGGCTTGGTGGCTTGCGGCTTCATGCGCACCGCTGCGCTGAACGCGCCCATAGCCGCGGCCATCGCCATGGCGTACACCCCCGCCGGCCCCCGGAAAATCGTGTAGGCCAGCCCGCCGAACGCGGGCCCCAGAATCGTGGCCGTCTGGAAAACGGTGGCGTTCCAGGCGACCGCATTCTGGAAATGCTCGCCGGCTACCAGATGCGGCAGAATCGCGCGGCTCGCCGGCGCGTTGAAGGAGCGGACCACGCCGACCAGCACCATCACGGCGTAGATCGGGTAGACGGTGTGCGCGCCCCTCCAGGTGATCCCCAGCAAAAGCGCCGAGCACGTGGCGAAGCCGGCGTAGCCGAACATCAGCACCTTGCGCCGGTCGTAGCGGTCCGCCGCATGTCCGGAAACGAGAAACAGCAGGATACCCGGAAGAAATTGCGCCAGGCCCACCAACCCCAGGTCCAGAGGACGCCGGGTGATTTCGTAGACCTGCCATCCAACCGCCACCGACTGCATCTCCGTGGCCAGCACGATACACAGGCGGGCGAGCGCGTACAACGTGAACGCGGGGTAAGTGAACGCCACGCGTCCGGCATTCCCGGGATTGGCGGCCGAAGACATGGCGTTAACTGTGCCACAAAATCAAGATTGGTACGAGAATCAGTCCTTTGCAGATTACAATTGAACATTCATGGCCTCGGCGACCGCAACCAACCTCGACCCTCTGTACTGGCGGCCGCGTTACAACCCGTGGCTGGTCGCCTTCACCGTCACCCTGGCGACGTTCATGGAAATTCTCGACACGTCCATCGCCAACATCGCCCTGCCCCACATCGCGGGAAGTTTCGGCGCCAGCCCGAACGAGTCCACCTGGGTGCTCACGAGCTATCTAGTGTCCAACGGCATTGTGCTGCCGGTCAGCGCGTGGCTGGCGACGCGGCTTGGACGCAAGCGCTTCTACATGTGGTGCGTGACCATCTTTGCCGCCAGCAGCTTTCTCTGCGGCCTCGCGCCCAGCCTGGGGATGCTCGTGCTGTTCCGCATCTTCCAGGGCGCCGGAGGCGGCGGGCTGCAGCCGAGCGAGCAGGCCATCCTCGCCGATGCCTTTCCCGCTTCGCAGCGCGGGATGGCGTTTTCGATTTACGGCATGGCCGTGGTGGCGGCGCCGGCGATCGGCCCGACGTTCGGCGGATGGCTGACGGACAATTTCAGCTGGCGCTGGATTTTCTACATCAACGTGCCCATCACCATTGTTTCGCTCTACATGACGCACCGCTTCGTGGAGGATCCGCCGTACCTGCGCGACGAACAGGCCAAGAAGAAAGGCGTCAGCATCGATTACGTGGGATTCAGCCTGGTGGCGTTGGGCGTCGGCTGCCTGCAGATGGTGTTGGACAAGGGGCAGGACGCCGACTGGTTCGCCTCGCACTGGATCACGGCGACTTTGGCGCTGGCGATCGTCACGCTGGTGGCGTGGGTGGTCTGGGAATGGCGTCATCCGCATCCCATCGTCGAATTAAAGCTCCTGAAGCTGTGGAATTTTTCCGCGGCGGTGGGCTTCATGTTCATTCTGGGCATGGTGTTGTACGGCACGACCGTGCTGATTCCCGAGTTCCTGCAGCTGCAGATGGGATATCCGGCGGTGGTGGCGGGCGAAGCCATGGCCGGTGGCGGCATGATCATGATGATCGCGATGCCCGTGTCCGGTTTTCTCACCGGGAAACTGGATCCCCGGAAGCTGATGGCGTTCGGATTCGCCGCCACCGCTTTCGGCCTCTACAACATCGCCACGCACCTGACGCTGGGCATGGATTTCCGCACCGTGTTCATGATTCGCACGTACCAGCTGGCGGGCCTGGCCTTCGTCTTCATTCCCTCGAATGTGCTGTGCTACGTGGGCGTTCCGCGGGAAAAGAACAATCAGATTGCGAGCATGACCAATTTCATCCGCAATATCGGCGGGAGCATCGGCATCGCGCTCACCAGCACGCTGGTGGTCCGGGCCACGCAGGCGCGCCAGAGTTATATGGCGGCCAATCTGCAGAACGGCAACCCCAGGTTTCACCAGACGGTCGAAGGGCTGGCCGGCTTGCTGCACAGCAAGGGACTCAGCACGGCGCAAGCCGCGCACCAAGCCTACGGGCGCATCGACTTCCTGCTCATGCAGCAGGCCGCCGTGGTGGCCTACAAGGATGTGATGGCGGTAATGGCCATCGTCATCGCCTGTCTGGTTCCGCTAGCGTTCATCATGCGGCGGCCGCCGGCCGGCCGCGTCGAGCCCCCGCCCGCGCATTGAAGGTCTTTTTGCGCCGAGCATTCACCAGGCCACAATAAGTCCCTTTGCTCCCTCCCGATTTCGCGAACGCGGACGGCGGAGAATTCCGCTTCTGCGGCGGAAGCGGGGCGGGGATAATGGGAGCCGCGGTTTGCCCTGGGGCGCGGAGAGCGGCACGGCGGGAGCGCGCGGAGGACACGAGGACGCATGGCCGACGTGACGATGTTGTTCTGGGACAACGGCGGGGTGGTCTTGACCAACGCGTGGGATCGCGGGTCGCGGCAGAAAGCCGTGGAGAAGTTTCACCTCGACTGGGCCGAGATGGAGGACCGCCACGAGCTGATGCTCAACGCTTTCGAGTGCGGCGAGGCGAGCCTGGAGGAGTACCTGCGGCGGACGGTGTTCTACCGCGACCGGCCGTTCACGCCCGCCGAATTCAAGGAGTTCATGTTCGAGCAGTCGCAGCCCTTCCCCGAGGCGCTCGATCTTCTGGGGCGCGTGGCGCGGACGCGGCGGTACATGCTGGCGGCGCTGAACAACGAGTCGCTGGAACTGAACGAATACCGCATCCGCAAATTCCGCCTGCGCGATTATTTCGAGGCGTTTTTCAGTTCGTGTTATCTGGGCGTGCGCAAGCCGGACCGCGGAATTTACACGCGGGCGCTGCAAATCACGCAGCGCGATCCAGCCGAATGCGTCCTGATCGACGACCGCGGGCTGAACCTGGAGTGCGCGCGGGAGCTCGGCATGCGCACGATCCAGTTTCAGAATGCGGCGCAGCTTCAAAGTGATTTGGCGAAATTGGGAGTGACGGTGGATTGAAGGTAGGCCGGGCACGGCAGTGCCGTGCCCTTACGGGAAGCACAGGAGGAAGCTCCGCATGGAACTGGGAATCATCGGGCTGGGGAAGATGGGAGCGTTCATGACGGAGCGCCTGGTGCGCGGCGGCCACCGCGTGGCCGGATTCGACCGGGACGCCGCGGCGGTGGCGCGTGTGCGGGAAAAAGGCGCGGTGGGCGCGGATTCGGCCGAAAAGCTGATCGCGCAGCTTGCGGCGCCGCGGGCCATCTGGCTGATGGTTCCCGCCGGCGCGCCCGTGGATCAGACGATCGATCTGCTGGTGCCGCATCTGGCGCCGGGCGACACAATCATCGACGGCGGAAATTCCTACTACAAGGATTCCGTGCGGCGGGCCGCGGCGCTGGCGCAGAAGAACATTCACTTCATCGACTGCGGCACCAGCGGCGGCGTGTGGGGGCTGACGGAAGGCTACAGCCTGATGATCGGCGGCGACGCCGCGGCGGTCGAGCGGCTGGCGCCGATCTTTCAGACGCTCGCTCCGGGGCCGGACAAGGGTTGGGGGCGGGTGGGACCGGCCGGCGCGGGCCACTTCGTGAAAATGGTTCACAACGGCATCGAGTACGGCATCATGCAGGCGTACGCCGAGGGGCTCGACCTGCTGGGGCACAAGAAGGAGTTCGCGCTCGATCTGCTGCAAATATCGAAAATCTGGCAATGCGGGAGCGTGATCCGCTCCTGGCTGCTCGATTTAACCGTGGACGCGCTGGGGAAGAACCCCACGCTGGAAGGCGTTGGGGCGTACGTCACCGACTCGGGCGAAGGGCGCTGGACGGTGATCGAAGGCGTGGACCTGGGGGTGGCCCTGCCGGTCATTTCCGGGGCGCTCGAGGCCCGCTTCCGCTCGCAGGATCCCCAGCCCTTTGCCAACAAGCTGCTGGCCATGATGCGCCATGAATTCGGCGGCCACGCCGTGAAGCCGGCGGCGAAGGAATAAGGCTGCATCCGCAGCAAGACCCACGAGGAACCGAAAACAGGTTCGTCGTGGCTACCGGTGGCCTTGCACCATGAAAATGGACACGCGCGTGTTTCCCGATCTCGACGCCCTGAGCCGGGCGGCGCTGGAAGAGTTGCTGCGGATCATGCAGGAGGCGGTGCGGGAGCGCGGCCGCTTTGCCATCGCGCTGGCCGGGGGGCGCACGCCCGCCAGTCTGTATGCGCTCTGGGCGGACGCGAAAAACCATGGCGCGCCCACGCCGTGGGACCGCGTGCACCTGTTCTGGAGCGATGAGCGCTACGTGGGCCACGACGATCCGCGGAGCAATTACGGGATAGCGCGGAAAGCTCTGGTCGCGCGCGTTCCCATTCCCCAGGCTAACGTCCACCCCATGCCCACCGGGGCCGCCCAACCCACGGAGGCCGCGCAAGCGTACGAGGCCGAGTTGCGCAAATTCTTCGGCGCGGCGCCGCCGGCCTTCGATTTGCAGCTTCTGGGCCTGGGTATCGAGGGGCACACAGCTTCCCTGTTTCCGGGTTCTCCGGCGCTGGAAGAGCAGCGGCGTTGGGTGGCGGCCGTCGAGGCCCCGGCGGAACCTCCCCAGCGGCTGACGCTGACGCCCGTCGTTCTGAACCAGGGACGGAATACGTTCTTTCTGGTGGCAGGACGGGAGAAGCGGGAGATCGTCGCGGCACTGCGGCGTGAATCCGAGTCGCAACCCAGCCCCTATCCGGCGGCGCGCATCCGGCCCGCGGGCCGCGTCCTGTGGTTTTTGGACGAGGCTGCCGGGGGTTGTTAAGCCCGCACGCCCTGGAAACCTGTCCCCCGCCCGTGCGTCCAATAGTTGAATAGCCCGATCAGGCTGCAAAGGGCACCCGATTCGCCCGAGGGGATGCGCGCCGGGGCGCACGCGCGAACCCGGTGAGGCACGGGGCGGCACCCTGCGGTATTATAAGAAGTAGGGCGTGCAAGAGTGCCTCCGGTCAACTCTCCAGTCGGATCGCCAGCCGAGTCGCCATTTGAGGACTTGGGAACGAACATCCTAAGTGGAAGGAACAGGGTCAACTTCATCAATGAATAGGAATCATACTCGGCCAGCGATGCTCCTAGGCATCGCGATGCTGCTGTTGGCCGCCAGCGGTTGCAGCACGAAGACGGCGCAGACCGCGCCGCCGGTCTTCGCGGCGCCGGTGACGGTGGGAAAAGTCCTGCGGAAGACCGTCCCGGTCGAATTGACGGAGATCGGCTCGGCGGAAGCCTTCATGACCGTTTCCATCAAGGCGCAGGTGAACGCGGTCCTCGAGAGTGTGCACATCAAGGAAGGACAGTTCGTCCGGAAGGGCGACTTGCTCTTTACGCTGGACGCGCGGCCGTTTGAGGCCGCTTTGACGCAGGCCCAGGCCAACCTGGCGCGCGACAAAGCCCAGGCGGACCTCAGCGACGTGCAGGCCCGCCGGTACGCGGAGCTGTATAAAGCGGGCGTGGCGCCCAAGGAACAGCTCGACCAGATGCAGGCCAACGCCGCCGCGCAACGCGCCGCCGTCCAGGCGGATCAGGCCGCCGTGCAATCGGCGCAACTCCAACTGGGCTACTGCCGGATTTACGCCCCGGTGGACGGCCGCACCGGCGCCCTGCAAGTCTATCCAGGCAACATCGTCAAGCAGAACGACCTGCCCGTGCTCATCGTGATCAACCAGGTGATGCCCATTTTTCTGGACTTCTCGATTCCGGAGCAGTACCTCGGCCCCGTACAGAAATTCATGGCCAAGGGCCGCCTGGTGGTGGAAGCCACGCCGTATGGAGACACCGCGCCCGAGCAGGGGTATCTCACGTTTGTGGACAACACGGTGGACAACACCACGGGGACCATCAAACTGAAGGCGACGTTCCCCAATGCGGATCACCGCCTCTGGCCCGGCCAGTTTTCCAACATTCTGCTGCGGTTGGCGGAAGATGAGAACATGACCGTGGTTCCTTCCCAGGCCGTGCAAACCGGGCCGACCGGCGATTTCGTGTTCGTGGTGAAGTCCGATATGACCGTCGAACACCGGGCGGTGAAGGTGGCGCGCAGCGTGGGCGAAGTTTCCGTGATCGCCAGCGGCGTCGAACCGGGCGAGACCGTGGTCACCGACGGGCAGCTCCGCCTGATCCCCGGCATCAAAGTGCAAATCAGCAAGACCGCTCAGGAAAACGGAAACACCCTGCCATGAACATCGCCGAAATTTTCATTCGCCGGCCGGTGATGACCACGCTGGTAATGGCGGCCATCCTGCTGGCGGGCTTGCTGGGTTATCGCTTGCTCGCGGTAAGCGACCTGCCCAACGTGGATTACCCCACGATCGAGGTTTCCGCGGACCTGCCAGGCGCGAACCCGGACACGATGGCTGCGGCCGTCGCCAAGCCGCTGGAGAAACAGTTCTCGACCATCGCGGGCATCGACTCGATGACCTCCTCGAGCACGTTTGCCAGTACCGACATCACCCTTCAGTTTGACCTGAGCCGCAACATTGACGCCGCGGCGCAGGACGTGCAGGCGGCCATCTCCCGGGTCGTGGGACAGCTCCCGCCCGACATGCCGAGTCCGCCGACTTTTCAAAAGGTGAATCCGGCGGACCAGCCCGTGCTGTTTCTGGCGCTGTCGTCGCGCACCCTGCCGCTCTCCGTGGTGGACCAATACGCCGAGACGCTGCTGGCGCAGCGCATCTCGATGGTGAAGGGCGTGGCGCAGGTGCGGATCTTCGGCTCGCAGAAGTACGCCGTGCGCATCCAGCTCGATCCCCAGGCGCTGGCGGCGCGGCAGGTGGGCATCGATGAAGTGACCGCGGCGGTGCGTAACTCGAACGTCAACATGCCGACCGGAACTCTGTATGGCGCGCACAAGGCGTTCACCGTGCAGGCCAGCGGACAACTGACCCACGCTTCGATGTACCGCCCGCTGATCGTGGCGTACCGCAATGGGTCGCCGATTCGCCTGGATGAACTCGGGCATGCCAGCGACAGCGTGGCGAACGACAAAATCTGGAATTTTTACAACGACGAACATGCCGTGATTCTGGCCATCCAGCGCCAGCCGGGAACGAACACGGTGGAAGTGGTGGACGCGGTCCACAAGATTCTGCCGCAGTTCCAGGCGATCATGCCGCCTTCGATCTCGCTGCTGCCCGTCTACGACCGCTCGGCCAACATCCGCGCATCGGTGAATGAAGTGAAGTTCACGCTGTTTCTGGCGATCTGCCTGGTGGTGCTGGTGATTTTTCTGTTCCTGCGCAATCTTTCGGCCACGGTCATCCCCAGCATCGCGCTGCCCGTGTCGATCATCGCGACGTTCGCCGCGATGTACGAGCTGGATTACACCGTGGACAACCTGTCGCTGATGGCGCTGACGCTTTCGGTGGGCTTCGTGGTGGACGACGCCATCGTGATGCTGGAAAACATTGTGCGTCACATGGAGCATGGCGAAAGCGCGACGGAGGCCGCCGTCAACGGCTCGGGAGAGATCGGCTTCACGATCCTTTCGATGACGCTGTCGCTTTCGGCTGTGTTCATCCCGATCCTGTTCATGGGTGGAGTTCTCGGCCGGCTGCTGCACGAATTCGCCGTGACGATCATGGCGGCAATTCTGATTTCCGGATTCGTGTCGCTGACGCTTACCCCCATGCTCTGCAGCCGGTTCCTGAAGCCCATGCATGATGTGAAGCATGGAAGACTCTACAACTTTTTCGAAAAACTGCAGGTGGGTCTGGAACGAGGATACGACCGGGGACTTCAGGTTGTGCTCCGGCACAAGCTGGCCACCATGCTGGTGGCGGCTGCCCTGGTGGTCGGCACGTATTATCTAGGCGTCATCATTCCGAAGGGGTTT
>JAIQGD010000098.1 GCA_020072765.1 Terriglobia bacterium | reverse complement strand
AAACCATTGTCTTCGCCAACAGCCGCCTGCACACCGAAGTGCTGCTCACCTACCTGCAGAAGGCGAACCCCGCCAAGCCCGGCGGGCCCGAACCCATCCGCGGCTATCGCGGCGGCTACCTGCCGGGCGAGCGGCGCGAGGTCGAACGCGGGCTGCGCGACGGACACGTGCGCGGAGTCGTGGCGACGAATGCGCTCGAACTAGGCATCGACATCGGCTCGCTCGACGCCTCGGTCATGGCCGGCTACGCCGGGTCGATTGCCTCCACCTGGCAGCGCGCCGGACGCGCCGGGCGGCGCAGCGGGACATCCTGCGCCGTGCTCGTCGCCTCATCGGCGCCGCTCGATCAATTCATCGTCCAGCACCCGGACTATTTTTTCGGCCGCTCGCCCGAGCACGCCTACGTCCAGCCGGACAACCTCGAAATTCTCGTGAATCACCTGAAATGCGCGGCCTTCGAGCTGCCCATCGCGCCGGACGATAAGCTCGGCGGCGCCGATGTGCCCGAGCTGTGCCAGCGCCTCGCCGACGCCGGATTCCTGCACCGCAGCGGCGGCCACTGGCATTGGGTCCAGGAGGCCTATCCGGCCGATACGGTGAGCCTGCGCTCGGTGACCTCGGATAATTTCATCATCATCAATCTCGGCAGCGACCTGCCCAGCGAAGGCGACGGCCGGCCCGAAGTAATCGGCGAGGTCGATTTTTCCTCCGCGCTCACCACCGTGCATCCCAAGGCCATCTACCTCCACCAGGGCCAGCAGTACCACGTCGAACGCCTTGATTTCGACGAGCGCAAGGCCTACGTCCGCCCGGTGGACGTCGACTACTACACCGACGCCATCCGCTACACCCAGGTGCGCGTGCTCGAAATCGCCGACGAGGAGCGCATCGCCGGCCCCGCCGCGCGCGCCCATGGCGACGTCCTGGTGCGGTCGCAGGTGATCGGCTTCAAGAAGATCAAATTCTTCACCAACGAAAACGTGGGCGACGGCAAGCTCGAGCTCCCGGAAAACGAGATGCACACCACGGCGTTCTGGATCACGCTCGAACGCGCGCTGCTCGAAGCGCTTCCCTTCCCGCTTTCCGACCGCCAGAGCGGCATCTTCGGTTTGCTCTACGCGCTCGAGTCCATGGCCACGCTCCTGCTGATGTGCGACCGCCGCGACCTGGGCACCGCCGTGGGCGAGCGCCCGCCCAGCCCCGGCGTCGAGACCACCTGGCAGGAGTTCACCACTGCCACCACCGATCCCACGCAGATGAAGGAATTCTTCGAGCCGAATCTCTACCTCTACGACGCCTATCCCGGCGGGATCGGGTTCAGCGAGCCGCTCTATCGCGTCCACGATCTGCTGCTGCGGCGCACGCGCGAGCTGATCGCCGCCTGCCCCTGCGAGAGCGGCTGCCCGTCGTGCGTCGGCCCGGCGGGAGAAAAAAGCGAGCGCACCAAGGAAGCCGCCCTCGCCATCCTGGAGCGCCTATGCGCGTGAAGAAGAGTCAGCCACGGAGTCACAGAGGCACAGAGAGGAAACACACATTGAGTCTGCTTTTGCCGTCCCATGTTTTCTCCGTGCTCTCTGTGTCTCCGTGGCTAATTCGGGATTTGTCGGAATGAGCGCGACAACGCAGGACCGATACGCGCGACTGGCGGCGCTGAAGCCGGCGCGGCGGCGTGTGTCACAGACCACCGACCCTGCCGCTGAAACCATCGCGCCCCGAGGGCTGGCCCCCGACATCCCCGAGGGCGCGGAGCAACTCGCGCAAATTCTGGGCGCCCTGCCGCAGCAGACCCGCTTTGGCGAGCATCTGGCGCTCCGCCGGTGGTTCTCCGAGCCGGTGGGCGACGCCGCCAGCCTCGCGCCGCCGGAATCCCAAATGGACGAGGGCGCGCTGAGCCTGCTCGCCCCCGACGCGCCCGATTGCGTGCTCGACCCGCAACAGTGGCTCTTTCTCGACACGGAGACCACCGGCCTCGCCGGCGGCACGGGCACGTATCCGTTTCTGGTCGGCCTCGCGTGGTGGGACGCGGGCGGCCTCGAAGTCGAGCAGTTCTTCATGCGCGAGCACAGCGAGGAACACTCCGTGCTGGTGGCGCTGGCAGAGCGCATGGCGGAGCGGCGCGTGCTCGTCACCTTCAACGGAAAATCGTTCGATTGGCCGCTGCTCGAAACCCGTTACCGCATGACCCGCGCCATCAAGCCGCCCGTGCCGCGCGCCCACCTCGACTTTCTCCATCCGGCGCGCAATCTCTGGCGCCTGCGGCTCGGCTCGGTGCGCTTGGCGGAGCTCGAGCGGCACGTGCTCGGCTGGAAGCGCGGCGCGGACGTCATGTCCGAGCTGATCCCGCAGATTTATTTCGACTACCTGCGCGGCGGGCCGCCCGAACCTCTGGTCCCCATCTTTCACCACAACCAGATGGACCTGCGCGGTCTGGCGGCGCTGGCCAGCCACGTCGTTTCCCTGCTGGCCGATCCCGCATCGCCCGGCCGGGACGCGCTCGAACTTTTCGGAGTGTCGCGTATCTGCGAGCGGCGCGGCGAGGCGGCGCGCGCGCGCGGCCTGTACGAGCGGTCGATCGCCTCCGACCTGCCGCCGGAGGCGGACCGCGTGGCGCGGCGCTCCCTCGCCCGGCTCGCCAAGCGCGCCGGAGATTTCGCCGCCGCGCGCCAGCTGTGGGAAGGGATGCTCGGGAATTCGCGCGAAGGTTTTGAAGCCTACGAGCAACTAGCCATCTTCCACGAACGCCGCGCGCGCGACCCGCATCGCGCCGCCTCGCTGGCGCGCCAGGCCCTCGCCGAGCTGCGCCAGGCCCATCGCCTCGGCATCATCGCGCCCGGCGCCTACCGCCAGCGCCTGGCTCAATTCCAGCGCCGCCTGGCCCGGCTTGAGCGCAAAGCTAGCCCCCTGCTTCCCCAGCCTCCCGCCCCGGAAATTCGGTAGTGTGTGAGTTTCGGGTAAGCGCTGCGAGCTTAACGGGTCGATGCAACCATCTGATATAGGTCTTTTCTCTAAAGATGCTGTTCATGACGCAAGGGAAACGAGTGGGGATCTGTTCGCCTCAAAAGACCGACATGTGGTGCCGTTGGAAGGCGGGGCAGTCGTTATGCGACCAGCTTATTGGATGCAAGTTGGACCCAGATTCTCATTCTATGCATCTTCGGAGGCTAGCTCGTCCAGCAGGGTGGCCGCCTTGGTCAAGTTGTCAACCCCGAAGACCAGCAGCACCAGCGGCGAGCCTGGCTCCAGCCCGCAGTAGCTGTAGTCAATGTTGATCTGCTTTTCGCCCAACCGCGAGGCTGCGCGGCCCAACTCACCCGGACGCTGCGCCAGCCTGACTACGGCGACGTCCGTCTCCTCGAAGATCATGTGCAGGTCGCCCAGCACCGCCTTGGCGCTGGCCATATCATCCGCCAGGAATCGGACCAGGCTCTCGCCCTCCTCTACATACGATTGAAAAGCCAGGATGTTCACTCCACGCTCCGCCAGAGCGAGGAAGCACTTCCCCAGGGCGCCCGGTTTGTCTTCGATCGTTACTGTAAACTCCTTCGCCTTCGCCATGGCACTTGACTCCCTTCCTTTTCAGAACCCCGACAACCGGCATCGCGCTCCATTCATTGCACTGCGATAGGCCGCTCGAAGCCGATGTGGCTCGAGCCGTGCTTGAAGAGGCGGACGCCGCGCAGCGGCGAGTACTCGATCATGCGCTGCAACTCCGGCACGGTGTAGGACGACCGCACCGAGTCGCGGAAAAGCTGGCGCATCGCGCCGGCATAATGGCGGCCGTGCCAGCGGACGTGCAGCGCATAAGCAAAGCGCCCCGGCCGCCGCAGATCGCGCAGCAGGATCGCGGCGCCCGGCTTGGCCAGACGCGCCATTTCCGACAGCAGGTGCCGCGGCTCCTCGAAATGGTGCAACACCGAATTGCACAGGACAAGATCGAAGCTCTGATCCGGAAAATCGAGGCGGTTCGCATCCGCCACCTGGAATTCGACGCGGCCGGCCACCTCGCCGCCCGCCGCCGCGAGATTTTCCTCCGCCTGCGCGATCATCGCTGGCGCGCGGTCCACGCCCACGAATTTCCAGCGCGTCAGCCGCCGCGCCAGCTTGAGGACGATCTGGCCGGGGCCCGTGCCGATGTCCAGCGCGCGCCCGCGTTCGCGCCCCTGCACCAGCCCGATGGCGTGCTCCACAAACGTGTTGTCGAGTTCATGCAGAAACGTCTGCCCGGTGGCCGACGTGTAGGCTTCCACCTCGCCCGCGTCGTCCATCACCTCGGGCTCCGGAACGCGCCGCAGATTAAAGAGACTCAACGATAAGCTCCGTCACTCCCATTTCACTGCGTTGCCACAGCGGCTACAAACTCTCACACTTTCAACCATCGCGCCAGAGGCCCTACTTTTTACCGTTACTCCGTAGGGGCACGGCACTGCCGTGCCCCGGACAGCAGTCGGGGCCGTGCCTGCTCCGCGGGTGCGACGCCTGCCCTCCGATTCATAGCCGCCGCCTTTGCCCTGCTTCAGGATGGTCGCAATCGCAGTACCCAATCCGCGGACCTTGCCGGACCTGCTCACAAGGTGCCAAAACCGGGCACGGCGTGCCGTGCCCCTACGGCTCGACCGGACGGCGGCCCCGCACCGTGTTGCCGCCGTTGAGCAGCAACACTGCGGCGAGAATCCAAGCGTGGATGCGATCAAGGAATCGCTGTCGAGGCTTCTCCCGAAAGACACAGGTTCGCTCCACAGCCGCAGTCTCGCGCACTCGCGCGGGTATAATGGTATCGCGTACTCAGAACGGGACAAGGACAGATGGCCTCGAACGACAACATCCGCATTCGGCAACAGGCGCTCACCGACGCGCTCGCGACGCGCATCCTCCTGCTCGATGGCGCGATGGGCACGATGATTCAGGCCCAGGCCCTGACGCCGGCCGACTTCGGAGGCGCCGACCTCGACGGCTGCAACGAGAACCTGGTCCGCACGCGGCCCGACGTCATCGCCGGCATCCATCGCGGCTATCTTGCCGCCGGCGCCGACATCATCAAGACCGACACCTTTGGCGGCACACAGCTCGTTCTCGCCGAGTACGGCCTGGAAAAACATGCCGGCGAGATCAACCGCCGCGCTGCCGAACTGGCCCGCGCCGCCGCGGACGAATTTTCCAAGCCGGGGCGCCCGCGCTTCGTCGCCGGCTCCATCGGCCCCACCACGAAATCGCTCACCATTACCGGAGGCATCGCGTTTTCCGATCTCCGGCAGCACTTCCACGAACAGGCGCGCGCGCTCGTCGAGGGCGGCGCGGACATCCTGGTGGTGGAAACCTGCCACGACACGCGCAACGCGAAAGCGGCGCTGGTGGCCATCGCGCAGCTCGCCAAGGAACTCGGCCACCGCATTCCCACCATGCTTTCCGTCACGATCGAGCCTTCGGGCACGATGCTCGCCGGCCATACCGCCGAGGCGTTGTACGTGTCCGTGGCGCACGCGGACCTGCTTTGCATCGGGCTGAATTGCTCGACGGGTCCGGATATGATGACCGACCATCTCCGCTCGCTGCACGAGCACGCCACGACGCGCGTTTCCTGTTATCCCAACGCGGGCCTTCCGGATGAAAACGGCCGCTACCTGGAAACGCCCGAGAAGCTGGCCGGACAACTCGAGCGCTTTGTCCGTAACGGCTGGCTGAACATCGTGGGCGGCTGCTGCGGCACGACGCCCGAGCACATCCGCGCGCTGGCGAGCGTCGTGGACGGCAAACCGCCGCGCGCCGTTCCGCCCTCGTCTCACAGGACGTGGATTTCCGGCATCGATCTGGTGGAGGCGGAGGATACCACGCGTCCGCTGATCGTGGGCGAGCGCACCAACGTCATCGGCTCGCGCATCTTCAAAAAGCTGATCGCCGACGAAAAATGGGAGGAAGCCACGGAAATCGCGCGCGCGCAGGTCCGCAGCGGCGCGCAAGTCGTGGACGTCTGCCTGCAATCGAGCGACCGCGACGAACTCCGCGACATCCCCTTGTTCTACGAACGCCTGGTCCGCAAGATCAAGGCCCCGGTCATGGTGGACACCACCGACCCGGCCGCGCTCGAACTCGCCCTGGCGCACTGCCCGGGAAAAAGCATCATCAACTCCGTCAACCTGGAGGACGGCGAGGAGCGCTTTCAGAAGGTTTGCCCCATCGTGAAGGCCTACGGCGCCGTTTTGATCGCCGGCTGCATTGATGAAGATAAGCAGCAGGCCCAGGCGTTTACGCGCGAGCGCAAGCTGGCCATTGCCGAGCGGTCCACTGCACTTCTGACGCAGAAGTATGGCATCGCCCCGGAAGACATTGTCATCGATCCGCTGGTCTTCCCCTGCGCCACGGGAGACGAAAACTACATCGGCGGCGCCGTCGAGACGATCGAGGCCCTTCGCCTGGTCAAAGAAAAGATTCCCCACGTCAAGACGATCCTCGGCATTTCCAATGTGTCGTTCGGCCTTCCTCCGGCCGCCCGCGAAGTGGTCAATTCGGTTTTTCTGTATCACTGCACCAAAGCCGGACTCGATTTCGCCATCGTGAACTCGGAAAAGATCGA
This sequence comes from Terriglobia bacterium, assembly GCA_020072765.1. Lineage (GTDB taxonomy): Bacteria > Acidobacteriota > Terriglobia > Acidiferrales > UBA7541 > Palsa-295. Next base: position 4,034 of record JAIQGD010000098.1, on the reverse strand, counting down.
GCGCTTCGCGTCCATCCCCGCCGAAGACCGTGTCCTGGCCGAGAATCTGCTCTTCAATGCCCCGCCCTTGCGCGTGCCGCTCGATCATCCGGCCGCCCCGCTGCTGGCGAACGTCCCGCAGGATTGGCGCGACCAACCTAAGGAACAGCGGGCCGCGGTTAATCAGTTCCATATCGCCGCGATCAGCGACCGTTTTCGCACGACCGAAAGCAGAACCAGATCGCGCGGCGACGAGCTTCCCCTCGATGCGCGGATCTCGAATTACATCATCCAGGGAAGCAAGGACGGCCTCACGGCGGACCTCGACCACAAGCGCGCCGAGGGCGCCGCTCCTCTGGATATCATCAACGGCCCGCTCATGGCCGGCATGGCGGAGGTCGGCCGCCTGTTCAACCAGAATGAGCTGATCGTGGCCGAAGTCCTGCAGTCCGCCGAAGCCATGAAGGCGGCGGTGAGCCACCTCGAGCAGTTCATGGAGAAAAGCGAGACCGTGCCGCGCGGCACGATCCTGCTGGCCACGGTGAAAGGCGACGTCCACGATATCGGCCGCAATCTGGTCGAGATCATCCTGAGCAACAACGGCTACCGCACCATCAATCTGGGCATCAAGGTGGCCTCCGACCGGCTGATCCAGGCCTACCACGAGCACGCCCCCGACGCCATCGGGCTTTCCGGCCTGCTGGTCAAGAGCGCGCAGCAGATGGCGATTTCCGCCGGCGACTTGAAAGAGGCGGGGATCAGCGTCCCGTTGCTGGTGGGCGGCGCGGCGCTTTCGGAAAGTTTCACGAAACGAAAAATCGCTCCCAGCTATTGCGCGCCGACGTTCTATGCCAAGGACGCCATGACCGGCCTGCGCCTTCTGAACCAGATCATGGACCCGGAAACGCGCGACGCGATTCTGGCGGCTCACACTGTCACCGGCACGGGCGAAGACTCCCCCGCCGCTGAGCCGGCGGCCGCGCCGGTCGCATCGCACATTCGCAGCGGCAAGGTGCGCACCGATTTGTCCATCCCGGCCGTCCCGTCTCTCGATCGAAAGATGGAGACGGTGGAAGACCTCGCCGAAATCTGGACGCATATCAACCCGTACATGCTCTACGGCCGGCATCTCGGTTACAAAGGCAATTTCGAAAAGGACCTCGGCGAAGGTGCGCCCAAGGCGGCGGAACTTTTCCGCCAGATGGAAGAGGTCAAGAAGGAAGCGAGCCAATTCATGAAGGCCCGCGCGGTGTGGAGATTTTTCGAGGCCGAGCGCGACGGAAATTCCATTCGCCTGTTTCTGCCGCCCGCCGCGGAGCCGGTGCACACCTTCGCGTTCCGCCGGCAGCCGCGCCCCGACGGGCTTTGCCTGAGCGATTACGTGCTGGAACCGCGCGACGGCCGGCGCGATCACGTGGCCATCTTCGTGGTCACCGCCGGGGAAGGCATCCGGGAGCGCACCGAAATCGCGAAGGCCGCCGGGGAATATTTCCGCGCGCACGCGCTGCAGGCGCTGGCGGTGGAGACCGCCGAAGCCAGCGCGGAGTGGCTGCACCGGCGGCTGCGCGCGGAGTGGGGATTTGCCGATGCTCCGGGCATGACCATGCAGGAGCGATTCACCTCGCGCTACCGGGGAAAACGGTACAGCTTCGGCTACGGCGCGTGTCCCGACATGACGGACCAGCAAGGCATCTGGGCGCTGCTGCATCCGGAAGAGATTGGCGTTCATCTGACCGAGGGAATGATGATGCAGCCGGAAGCCAGCGTGAGCGCGCTCGTCTTCCATCACCCGGATTGCGCTTATTTCACCGCCAGCGAACCCGACGCGTCGTAGGGCCGCACATTTTCGGCGGCTAACTCCGCAGATATTTTTTCTATGGCTCTCACGCGCGCGCTGGAGGGCGCAGGCGCGTCGCCCGCCGGAGCGGGAGCGGGCGGCCAGCCGATGGCGCGGACGATGGCGTTATAGCTTTCGCGCGAGGCGCCTTCCACGGTGAGGCATTTGGCGGCGACGCAGCGCAGGAAAACACCTCTCCCGGCAACCTCGGTCTGAAACTGAAAGAAGTTCGGCCGACGATAGAGTTCCCGGCGCGTGGCGTATTTCGATTCGAGCGCCTCGCTGTACTGCCCGAAGAAGCGCGCGGCATCTTCGTCGTTGTCCAGCGCGAGATACAGCACCAGCGAGACGTCCTTCGTCTGCGGATTCTCGAAGACGGCGTAGCGGTCTCCGGCCCACGCGGGAGAAAGCCGGTCGGCGCGGTCGGGGCCCAGAAACTGCTTGAGAACTTCCTCGAGCCCGAATTCCCCCAGCACGTTTTCTTCCAGCAGCTTCCACTCCCCGGGAACGACGCCCGTCCAGGCAGGCAGCGCCACTTTGTCGGGCGCAACATTCTTCAGATACAAATCGGGATGAAGAATTTGCTGGGTGGAAACCGGCGGCCTTTCGAATAGAAGCTTCAAATCCGTCCAGCCGGCATGCGCCTTCAGAAACTGCTGCGAAAAGGAAGTTCCGGCCAGATAGGGAAACATCAGGCCATCGCGGATGTAGAGCGGAGCTTTCGCAAGGCTGGCGTCCTGATCCATGGCCGCGACGGCGCTGGAGCGGATCATCTGGGTCACGTCGGGAAGATCGCGCACGGTGACGTGCTGCTCGCGCAGGACGTAATCCACCATGGCGGCCAGCGCGCTGCCCTCGCTCACGGCGTCGCGGGCCATTTCCGCGTCGTCATTCGGCCGGGCGCCCTTGATCCAGGGATCGATGCGGAAGGACTGGTCCTCGAGCGCGTGGGTCAGCTCATGCGACATCACCTCGCGCTGCTGGTCCGCGGGAATCCAATCGGCGATGTAAAACTCTCCGGCCTTGGGATCGTACAGTCCGGCGACCTGCTCGGTGAGCGTGTCGACCATGAACTGATCCAGCGGAAAATCTTTGGGGATGAGGCCGAAGGCTTCGAGCGCCTTGCGGTCGGCGTAGTGCTGCGCTTCGTCCTTGTCTTCTTGCTCCTCGCGGATGAGGTAGGCGCGAATCTCCTGCTTCGAGCGGAGAGTTTTCTTCAGCGGCTGCTTGATGGGCAGATGCAGAAGCGCGCTCATCTGGGAGAGCACTTCGTCGGCCGCGCGCAGGAACTCGGGATTGGGCGTGGCCGGAGATTTCGCAGCCGGCGCCGCGGTCCCGCCTGGTGCCGGGGCAGCGGCCGGCGCGGCGGCTTGCGCGGCCACGTTGGGCGCAGCGGCGAAACACAGGCTCAGGGCCAGCCCCACGGCGAGGAGTAGCGCCAAAAAGCGCCCCGGGACGGGCCTCGATTGTGTTGCGATTAGAACGGCACCCCGCCCTTTATTTTCAATCACTTGGCTCATTTTCTGTTTCTGCCTGTGTTGCGATTAGAATCGGCCTCTCCTGAAGATACGCGAGCGCCCCAGATGATGTCGGGATGGCATCCCGCGGGTGCGATTGCGACCCCGGTACCCCCGGTCTGCGTCGCTCGGCCGCCTTTTTGTGCGTCTAGACTCATCCCAACCATCATAGGGAGAGGTGTGCCCCAGCGCAAGGGAACGAGTCTGTGGACAGGTGCGGCGGTGATTAGTGATTCGTGATTGGTGATTGGTGATTGGTGGGTGGGTGGGTGGGTGGGTGGGTGGGTGGGTGGGTGGCGCGGCTTCTAGCTTGTGTCTTTGGTCCCGGTGCCAAAAGCCCCACCCTTCGCACAAACCGCGAAGGATGGCGCACCCTCAAAACCGTGCTCTTAAGTGAAATGACAGGACGGTCTCATGCGCTGTGCGCTGTGGAGCGAATCCAATGTCCCGAAGTGCCGAAGGCTGGGCCACCCGCCACGCGCACAACGAAATGCACTACTCCGGTGAAAATGCGAGGAGCACGTTGCCGGGCATGCTGAAGACGGCGTTGTAGCCGGAGTTGACGAAGAGCATGCCGCCGACGATGGCGGGGCCTCCGCCGTCGATGGCGCCGCCGTTGCCGGGCAATTTATTGACGGTGTCGAACTTTTGCGCGGTGTTGTAATCCCAAATAACTTTGCCGTCCGCGGCGGCGTAGGCGC